>JASFLG010000011.1:0-22891 GCA_050118205.1 Pseudomonadales bacterium | reverse complement strand
ACGCCAACGACGATGTCCGCGCGATCATCGTCACCGGTGCCGGCCGTGGCTTCTGCGCCGGAGCGGACCTGTCCTCCGGCGGCGACACGTTCGACGCCGACGCGCGCAGCGACCGCGCACCCGGCGTGCAGCCCGATGGTGGCGGGCTGCTGACGCTGCGCATCTACGAGCTGAAGAAGCCCATCATCGCCGCCATCAACGGTCCGGCGGTCGGGGTCGGGGTGACCATGACCCTGCCCATGGACATCCGCCTGGCCAGCGACAATGCCAAGTTCGGATTCGTGTTCGCCCGACGCGGGATCGTCCCCGAGGCCTGCTCGAGCTACTTTCTGCCTCGGGTGGTCGGCATCAACCAGGCCCTCGAGTGGTGCTACAGCGGCCGTGTGTTCCCGGCCGCCGAAGCCCTCGCCGGCGGTCTGATCCGCAGCATCCATCCCGCCGAAGAGCTCCTCGATGCCGCGCGGGAGATCGCCGGCGAGATCGCGGCCAACACGTCGGCCATCTCGGTGACACTCATCCGCCAGATGATGTGGCGCATGCTGGGAGCCGATCATCCGATGGAAGCGCACAAGATCGACAGCCGCGGCGTCTACTTCACCGGACGCTCCGCGGACGCCAAAGAAGGGGTCAACTCATTCCTGGAGAAGCGGGCCGCCGAGTTCCCCGGCAAGGTATCCACCGACCTGCCCGAGTTCTATCCGTGGTGGGATGAGAGAAAGTTTTCGTGAGTTTCCACAAGTAAGGCGCAAAGAGCGACGAGGAGATACCATGAGCAACGCGCAAATCGCCCAGAAAGCGCCCTATCCCGTCGACGTGACGGAAGGCAAGAAGTACTTCTGGTGTGCCTGTGGCAGAAGCGGCAACCAGCCTTTCTGCGACGGTTCTCACGAGGGAACGGAGTTCACGCCGTTCGCCTACACCGCCGAGAAAAGCCGGACCCTCTATTTCTGCGGGTGCAAGCACACAGGCAAGGTGCCGCTGTGCGATGGGACACACAACAACCTCTGATGACCCCATGAGGTATTCGGGTGATCACACGTCTGTTCCGGAGCCGGAAGCGCCTAGACAGCGCTGACCCGTCCGAACGCCGCGAGGCCATCGACGCCCTTTCCGACGAGGAAGCGGTCGCGGCGGCGAGCGAGCTCGCGTCCCTGGCGGTCGACGATCCCGACGACCAGGTCCGGCGCGCTGCGGTCAGGCGCCTCACGGACCCTGAACGGCTCGCACCGCTGCTGGACGACGGGAAGCTCGGCGGGCTCGCCGCGCGTCAGGTGGCCGACCTCGTCCAGGCGGGTCGCGCCGGTGCGCTGGCAAGCCACCCGGCCGTGCTGCTGGCCCGGCTCGCTGATGCGCCCACCCCCGCGCTGCTCGCGGACGTGCTCGCCCAGAACGACGAGCGCGTGCTGCTCGAAGCCGCCATTCTGCTGCCACGGGAGGAGAAGACCCGCCTGCTGTCACAGCCGGTCTTTCAGCGCGCACCGCTGCTGCAGGAGCTGGAACGAAAATCACGGGACCGGGACAAGGCCACGAACCGCCTGGCACGGGAACGACTCGACGCGTTGCGGGCGCGGCGCGCTCGAGCATCGGATCTGGTAGCCGGGATCGGCGAGCGGCTGGCCACGCTGGAGAAAACCCCGACCGATCCCTCGGCCGCCGAGGCGCGGCGACGCACGGCGCTCCTCGATGCGGTGGATCGGGATCTGGCAGCGCTCGCGACGCTCGCGACCCAGCTCGCCGAAGCCGGAGAACCCCTCGTCGCGGCCGGGGAGCTCGATCGACGCCGGGCGGCCCTCACCGTCAGCGAGCCGGCTTCGCCCACCCCGCCGCCCAAGGGTGCCGAGTCCGGGCGGCCGCCTGCGCCCGGAGGCGAGAGTGGCTTCGACGAACTGACCCGTGCCTTCGAGGCCCTGGAAGCGGAGCTGGCCGGATCGGTGCCCTTCGAAGCACTTGCGCAGACCCGCCAGTCCCTGACCGACAGGTGGCTCGCCCACGCTGACCACGAGCCGCCGTCGGACGCGCAGCACGCGGTGTTCGAGCGGGTATCGCACCGCTTTCAGGAGCTGGCTGCCGCACACGATCGTCTGGCGGCAAGCCACCTGCCGGACCTCGACCCCGCACGGCTACCCGATAGGGTAACCCGGGAGACCAGCATGGAGGCCTGGCAGCTGGCGGAGCGGCTCGCCCGCGACGCAGACCGGGTCAGCGCGCTCGCCGCCCGCATTGCCTGGCCCGAGTGGGCAGCGCCACCGGCCGCGCTCACCAGGCTGAACGATACCCTGGCCGGGACCCGCAGCGCCCTGGCAGCCTGGCAGTCGGCCGTAGACGGCTACCTCGGCGAGCTGGCCGCGGCGATCGGCGAGCTCGACGCGCACATCGAGGCGGGCGAGCTCAACGATGCCCGCGCCAGCGCCGGCGAGGTGCGCAAGCGCCTGAAGCCGCTCCCGGAGCGTCTCTCCCAGCGATTCCAGCGCGACCTGGCCCGTTCCCAGGCCCGACTGGGCGAGCTCTCCGATTGGCAGACCTTCGCCACCTCGCCGAAACGGCAGTCGCTGCTCGAGGCGATGCAGGCCCTGGCCGACGCTCCCCTGCCGCCCAAGGATCAGGCCCAGCGCATCAAGGCGCTGCGCGGCGAGTGGAATGCGCTCGGGCCGCTCGGCCGCGCCCGGGACCACCGAATCATGGAGCAGTTCAACGAAGCGGCGGAGCGGGCCTTCGAGCCGTGCCGCGCCTACTTCGCCGAGCAGGCGGAGCAGCGCGCGAAGAACCTGGCCGAGCGCCAGCAGATCTGCGACTCCCTGGCCGCGTACCTGACCGCCACGGACTGGTCCCACGCCGACTACCGGGCCGCAGAGCAGATCATGCGCACGGCGCGACAGGAGTGGCGTCGCTTCCATCCCGTAGACCGCACACCAGGCAAGCCGCTGGAGGAACGCTTCGAGGCGTTGCAATCCGAGCTGCACGAGCACATCAAGGTCGAGTGGGAGCGGAACCTGGCCAGCAAGCAGGCCATCGTCGCCGAGGCGGAGGCGCTCGCAGACTCCGATGTGACGCACCAGGAGAAGACCGAAGCCGCGAAGGCGCTGCAGCATCGCTGGACGTCCGTGGGGATCACGCCGCGCCGACCCGACCAGGCACTGTGGCGCGATTTCCGGGCGGCGTGCGACCGGATTTTCGAGGCTCGCGACGCCGCCAAGAAGCGCAGCGACGAGCGCGTTCAGGCCGGCCGTGACGAGGCATCCCACCTGCTGGCCGGCTTCCGCCAGCTGCTGGACGAACGGGGGACGAGCCTTTCTGCGGCAGAGGTCAGGGATTTTCAATCCCGCTTCGAGGCGCTGCCGGCGCTACCCGAGCGGCTTCAGAAGCCGGTGGCCCGTGAGTTCGACGAGCTGGTGCGAGCCGCCAGGCTGCTGCTCAAGGAGCGCCAGGCGGCAGCGGAGCGAGCGCGCCTGGCGTCATTGAAGGGCCTGGACGTGGAGGTTTCCGAGCTGGAGCAACGCGCGCTCGCCGGGGAGGCGGTGGACTTCGTCCCGCCGGACCCGCTCTTCGAAGGACGGCTCTCGGGCACCGACACGGTGCCGGTGGACGGGCTGACCCGGCTCGTCATCGAGGCGGAGATCGCTGCCGGGCTGGAGTCGCCCGAGTCGGACCTGCGCATAGCCATCCAGGTGGAGCTGATGAACTCGGGCCGCGGGCGCGCCGCGCTGGAGGCGGACCCTGAGGAGCTCACCGCACGCTGGTGCCGGATGGGTCCCAAGGATGCGGGCGTGGCGTCGCTGCGCGATCGGTTCTTCGGCGCCATCGACCGGCTCGCCAGGTCCTAGCGGGGCAGCTCCAGGCGCACGGCGGCGCCGCCCCAGCGGCTGTCGCTGATGTCGAGCCGACCGCCATAGGCTGCCACCAGCTCGCTGACCATGGCGAGCCCGATGCCCTGACCTGGCCGGATCTGATCGGCGCGGGTACCGCGATTGAGCACCTCGGCCCGGACCGCGACGGGAATGCCCGGACCATCGTCCTCGATGGTGAGTGCCACCCGCGGACCCTCCGCCGCGCTGATGGCGATCCGACTCTGCGTGTATTTGAACGCGTTCTCCAGCAGGTTGCCGAAGATCTCCATGAGGTCCCGCTCGTCGCCCCGCACCGAGAGGTCCTCGGGCAGGCTCTGGTCCACGTGTATGCACCGTTCGCGATAGGCAGTCTGCAGGGCACGGAGCAGCCGATTGACAAGCTCACAAACGTTGACCGAGCGTCCGACCACAACCGGCCCGGATACCGACGCCCTGCTCAGCTGGTGAGTGACCGTTGCCTCCATGCGATCGAGCTGCTCCCTGACCAGCTCGTTGCCACCGTCGGTGGGACGCCCGGCCAGCTCGTTGCGCATCACCGCGAGCGGAGTCTTCAGGCTGTGCGCCAGATCCTCCATCGCTTTTCGGTATCGGCTGCGGCTGCGTTCCTCGTGAGCGATGAAACGGTCCAGATTCTCGGCCAGTCCTTCGAGCTCGGTCGGGTAGGCTTCGGAGAGCCGTTCGCGCCGCCCCTCCTCCAGCTCGCGCACCTCACCCGCCATGGTCCGTAGCGGACGCAGGCCCCAGCGGACCGCCAGTACCTGCGCAAGAACGAAGAAGATGGTCACCGCGCCCAGCCCCACGTAGAGGTTTCGGCGGAAATGGGCGATGGTGGTGAGAAACGGTCGCTGGTCCGTCGCCACTGAGAAGTTGACCAGGCTCTCGTCGTCCCAGATCACCGAGTAGCTGGTGACGAACAGGTCCACACCGGTCTCCTCCGTCACCGACTCGAAGTCAAAGACACCCAGGTCTTCCCAGTTCGGCGCGGGAAAGGTGACCGAGGTGGTGATCGCGGACGGTGACTGCCATCCGGAGCCGTCGTCGCGCCCGACGACCGAGGCGTAGAGGCCGCTCTCCGGCTGGTGCAGACGGGGCTCCGGCAGTTCGGCGCCGAAGCTCAGCGCCGGACCGTCCTTCTGCATCGAGCCCATGAGCGAGAAGGTGACGAGCTTGAGCTGCTCCTCCGCGCCGGCCAGCACGCTGGCACGGAACGACCGGTCGAGCACTACCCCGGCCAGAGAGAGAAAGGTCCCGAGGACGATGGTGGTGATGAGCAGCAGGCGGGTCTGTATGCCTGCCTTCAAGCAGTCGCTTCCAGAGAAAACCGGTAACCCTGGCCTCGGATGGTGCGGATCGGGTTGATCGGGTTCAGCTTCTTGCGCAGCCGCCCGACGAACACCTCGATCACGTTGCTGTCCCGATCGAAATCCTGCTCGTAGAGGTGATCGGTGAGTTCGGTCTTGGACACGACACGGCTGGGATTGAGCATCAGGTACTCGAGCACCTTGTACTCGTAGGCCGTGAGCTCCACCAGCACATCCTCCACGCGGACCTCCTTCTTCGCCGTATCCAGCTTCAGCCCGCCCTGCTCGATCACCGGCGACGCGTACCCCGCGGCGCGACGCATCAGGGCATTGAGACGGGCAAGGAGCTCCTCGATCTGAAACGGCTTGGTCAGGTAGTCGTCCGCGCCCGCTTCCAGACCTTCCACCTTGTCCTGCCAGTGGCCGCGGGCGGTCAGCACCAGGACGGGGAACGCCCGGCTCTGGCGGCGGAGCTCGCCGATCAGGTCGATGCCGTCGAGCTTCGGGAGACCCAGGTCCACGACGGCCGCGTCGTAGTCGTACTCACGGCCGAAGTAGAGGCCCTCCTCGCCGTCGAGCGCCACGTCGACGATGAACCCTTCCGCGGCGAGCCGCGACTTCAGCTGCGCCGAGAGATTCGGCTCGTCTTCCACAATGAGTATGCGCATGCGTTGATCCTCCGTCGAGACGCCGAGGGTGCGCCGATCAGCGGGACGACATCCGTCCTTCGGCGTCCACGTAGTACTCCTTGACCCGCTTGCCATCCACCAGCACGCGGATGTTGTAGCCGCGGCGGCCGCCCTTCTCCACCGGGGTGGCGGACAGCACCCGGCCGCCCGTCTGACGTCGGACCTTGTCCGCGGCCTGCTCGAGCGAGATGCCGCCCACGGGCGACGCGTAGTGCTGGGGTTCCGATGCCGGACCGGCAACGCTCCGGGACGGAAGCGCGATCGCGCCGACGACCAGAACCGCCAGCCAGGCGACACCGAGCCAGCGCATCCGGCGCCGGGTCTGTTTACGGCTGGCGGGCGGGGTGCTCATCCACGATCACCGATCGATCAACTGCCGGCATTGTACTCTCAATCCCTGTCACACGGGTGTGACCTGGACCCGAACCCGGAGGTAGCGACCCGGATCCCGGTCCATCCGCGTGGTGTAGGTCTGCCCCGCGTAGCGGTAGGTGACGTCGTAGCCGTCCAGCTCCTCGTCCTCGCGGGTCTCGTAGACGGTCTCGCAGACTTCCCGCGTCTCCCAGCGCACCGGCTGCGCGTGCGTCGTTTCCGACCGGCGCTGGATGTCCCGGCCGATGCTGCCGCCGAGAACGGCACCCACCGCCGTGCCGACCTTCTTGTTGGTCTTGTGGTGTCCCACGGCGTTGCCGATGGCGCCGCCGATGATGGCGCCAACGATGGGACCGGTCCACGAGTGGTACCGCGGCTCGGCCGGAACCGGCTCGTCGACCAGCGAGCACTGCTCTGTGGGCACCGAGTAGGACACCCGGCGGTACACCGGGTCGGCCGAAACTACCCGGGCCTGCTCGTAGACCACATCGGCGCTCGCCGCTTCCGGCAGCACCATCCCGGAGGCGATCAGCGCACTTCCGAGCAACGCGGTAGAGACGGTACGTGGCAACAACATCAGGCACCTCGGTTCGTTCAACGTGGCGCCAGATTAGCCCTGGGAGTCTGAACGCCGTCTGAATGCTCTGGCGGTCAGAACCGGCGCACCCGAAGGTCGGCGAGCGCATGTTTTTCGTCAAGAAATCCCACTATATCGGCCGTCTCCGGGAGCGTTGCCAGCATCCACCGCGTCAGGCGTTCGTAGTGCGCCACGAAGCGTGCCACCGCCGCGGTCCCCATACGCTTGCGAGGCTCGTGCTGCCGTTCCTGCTCGGTGCGCCAGCGCACTACCGCGTCGATGTCGGGCACGGCCAGAAACAGCAGCCGGTCCAGACGCTGCCACAGCCCGGCGTAGGCGCCCGCAAGGCAATCGTTCACGTAGCCCCGCCAGACGGCGTCCGGGTCTGCCGTGCGTTCCAGATCGTTGACCGGCGCCGTCAGCGCGGCCGCCGGCTGTGGCGTCGCTCCCAGACACCAGCCCTCGAAGATGAGCACGCTGACTCCCGGACCGATGCGGCGCGCCTCGGCGTCAGTCAGGCGATCGTCCGCGGCCTTGTCGAACACGGGGCTCGCGACCTCGCGGCCCGCGCGCAGCGCATCGATCACCGCACCGGCGAGCGCCACGTCGTGGGTGCCAGGCACGCCGCGGGTGGCAAGCAGCGGGTGCACCCGGCCGGCAAGCCGATCACGCTCGGCACGGGTGAGGTAGAAATCGTCGAGGGACAGGGAGGCCGCGCGCACCCCGCCCTGCTCCAGGGCGGCGACCAGGGCGCCCGCCAGGGTGGACTTGCCCGCACCCTGACCACCGCTGATGCCGAGCACCTCAAGGGGCCCCGGCGATCCGTCGAGATAGCCCGCCGCCAGCGCCGCCGCCAGTCGCCGCCAGTCGCCCGGCACCGTGACCGGCAGGCGCTGCTCGATGGCTCGGGCGGTATCCGCCAGCCCGGTGAGCCCCAGCCGATCGAGTATCTGCTCGATAGTCAAGCCTTCTCCCATGAGGAACCCGATGCGTGAATCGGGTCTAACCTTGTCGCACGAGGAGACGATTCACGTGGTGCCGAACCATAGCATGCCGCTGCGGGCGGGCGCCCCGCCGTGAGCCGGATCGGCGACGTTTCCCTATAATCCCCGCTCAGGAAAAAAGGCAGTCACTACCCGAAGATGTTGTACCTCCTCCCCGATTCCCCCAGCGTCGCCCGGCGAGTCCTGTCGGTGCTCCTGCTCGCACTCGTCACCGCGTTTCTCTCGAGCTGCGCCAACACCCCCGTTTCGGACGGGGACACCGTCCTGGACGGGCGCACCGTTCACGTCCGCAAGAGCCCCAACGACGAGCGCGACTACCGCTATCTGGTGCTGCCCAACCAGCTCAGGGTGCTGCTGGTGAGCGATCCGGACACGGACCGCGCCGCCGCCTCGCTGACCGTGCTGCGCGGTTACTACGAGGATCCGGCGGACTATCCCGGCCTCGCCCACTTCCTGGAGCACATGCTGTTCATCGGCACCGAGAAGTACCCCCAGGTCGACGGCTACCAGCAGTTCCTCTCCAAGCACGGTGGCGAGTCCAATGCGTACACGTCGGCGGAGCACACCAACTTCTTCTTCGAGGTGCAGCCGGACTACTTTCAGGGCGCCATGGACCGCTTCTCCCAGTTCTTCGTGAGCCCCCTGCTGGACATGGACTACGTGCAGCGAGAGAAAAACGCCGTGCACTCCGAGTACCAGATGCAGATCAAGGACGACGGCTGGCGTGCCAGCGCCGTGGTGAAGGAAGCCATGGATCCCGACTACGTGGGCTCGAGGTTCTACATCGGCTCGCTGGAAACGCTGGATGCCGGCGTGGGAAAGGCGCTCAAGACGTTCTTCGACACGCAGTACAGCGCCGACCAGATGGTCCTGGTGGCCCTCGGTTCCGAGTCTCTGGACGACATGGAAGCATGGATCCGGCCCATGTTCAGCGCCATCGAAAACAAGCACATCGGTCCGGCGCCGGTGCCGGGACCCGCCTTCGAGCCTGGTGACCTGCCCGCACGGCTCACGTATCAGACCCTCACGGACAGCTACGAGATCAGCTACAACTTCCCGATCCCGCCGGTGGACAGCCATTACCGGATCAAGCCCGCTCAGTATCTGACCAACCTGCTCGGCCACGAGGGCGAGGGCAGCCTGCACCAGCTACTGAAGTCGCGCGGCTGGATCGAATCCCTGGCGGCCGGGGTCAGCCGGCTCGATGCCGGTAACTCGCTCCTGACGGTAGACATCGAGCTCACCCCAGCAGGCCGGGACGCCACGGACGAGATCAGCGCGCTGCTGTTCGGTTACATCGACCTTCTGAAGTCACAGGAGCCCGAAGAGTGGCGCTACGACGAGCAGGCGACGGTCGCGTCGCTGTCGTTCCGCTTTCAGGAGCCGTCCTCGGCGACCGGTTTCGTCTATCGCACCGCACCGAACCTGGGCCGGTATCCGCCCCGGGACGTGCTGGTGGCCGACTACCTGATGGAGGGCTTCGACCGGACGCTCATTCAGCGATACCTCAGCTACCTGCGTCCGGACAACGTGCTCGTCGAGGTCTCCGGGCCGGACGTGAAGACCGACGAAACCGAACCCTGGTTCAACGTGCCCTACCGCCTGGAAACCGGCATTGTCACCGGACGGCATCCCGAGGTGGCCGGCATGCACCTGCCGGCCCCGAATCCGTTCCTGCCCGACGATCTGAGCCTGGTCGTCGACCACACCGCGCCGCCGGCGCTGGCGGTGGACGACCCGGGCATGCGCCTGTGGCTGGCCCCGGACGTGGCGTTCCGGGTTCCGAGAGCCAACCAGTCACTCACCCTGGGGCTCACCGGCGGCCTCACCACCGCCCGCGACGTGGTGCTCGCCGGCATCTACTGTCAGCTGGTGACCGACGCGCTCAATCCCTACGCGTATCCTGCCATGCTGGCGGGGCTGTCCTATCAGATCGATACGGATCCTTCCGGGATCCGCCTCGGCATCTCGGGCTATTCGGACAAGCAGCGGATCCTGCTCGACCGGGTGCTCACGGCGTTCACGACGGAACCCATCGACCCCGAGGATTTCGAGAGGATCCGGGGCGAGCAGGTACGCAACTGGCGCAACTTCAGCAACGAGCGGCCCTACATTCAGACGTACACCGCTCTCGGCACGGCGCTGCTGAATACCAGCTTTGCCCCCGAAAAGCTGGCCGACACCGCCGAGTCCCTGACCTCGGGCGACCTCGTCCGCTGGCGCGCGGAGCGTCTGAAGCAGATCAGCGTGGTCGGCCTCGGCAACGGCAACCTGAACGAAGCAGCCATGAAGGCCGAGGCGAAGCTGCTGGCGAAAAGGCTCCCCTTGCGCGACTTCGAGCTCGTCAAACCGACCCTGGCAAACGTCAACGAGCCGTTGCTGCTGGAACTCGACATCGACCACGACGATGCCTCCGAGGTGCTCTACGTCCAGGACGCGCAAGCCTCCCTGCGGGCCCGCGCGACCAGCGCGCTCGCCGCCCAGATTCTGAGCCAGCCGTTTTTCTCGAGCCTCAGAACCGACCAGCAGCTCGGCTATGTGGTCACCCTGACCAATCGCACCATCCGCAATCGGGGAGCGCTGGTGTTCATCATTCAGTCGCCGGTGGCATCGCCGGCGGCCCTCGAGCAGGCGACGCTCACCTTCATGAAGGATCAGCTGCCACGGGTGGCGCACATGGACGCCGCGACCTTCGCCCAGAACAAGGCGGGACTGATCAGCCGCCTCACGGAAGCGCCAAAGAATCTGAGAGAGCGCACCGCGCGCTATCTGGCCGATCTGGACGCGGATGTGACCACGTTCGACTCGCAGCAGCAGATCGCCGGGATCGTCGCGAACCTCACCCTGGACGACGTCACGACCTATCTGACGCAGACCCTGGACCGGCTGCACAGCGCCCGCCTGCTTGTCTACAACCTCGGCCGGTTCGATCAGGCGCCAACCCTGGGGCGACATCTGGAGGCCGCCGAGCTGCCGGCCGACTGAGCGACCCGCTTGCTGGCGGGCTCCCGCTTCCTAGCGGGCTCCCGCTTCCTGGCGGGCAAGCTCCAGGCGGAAAGGAGGCAGGGACGCCAGCAGATCGCGGCCGTAGCGGCGGCTGACAATGCGCCGATCCAGTAGCGTGATCCGGCCCCAGTCGTGCTCGTGCCGGATCAGGCGCCCGCAGGCCTGGACGAGCTTCAACGCCGCATCGGGCACGGACAACTCGTAGAACGGGTTCTTGCCCTGCGCCTCGGCCCACTCCGCCATGGACTGATCGAGCGGGTCGTCGGGCACGGAGAAGGGAAGCTTGACGATCACCACGTGCCGGCAGAGGTCGTCCGGCAGGTCGACGCCCTCGGCGAAGCTCGCGAGACCGAAGAGGACGCTCTGTCGTCCCGCCTGGACGTCCGCTTCGTGCGCGGCGATCAGCGCCTGCTTCGACCCCTCGCCCTGAACCTTGAGCCGAGGTCGCATCCCCGCATCGAGCCGGTCCAGGACGGCGAGCATCTGCCGCCAGGACGTGAACAGCACCAGCGAGCCCGGATCGTTGCCGATGAGCTCTGGGATGATCGCGGCAACCTCGTCGGTGTGCGCTTCGAAGTCGCTCGGGTCGGCAGCCAGCGGCGGAACCACGAAGCGGGCAATGTTGGGGAAGTCGAACGGGCTCGGAATCCGTACCGCCGATCGACCCGCGAGCCCCGCGCGCTCCAGAAACCGATCGAAGCGCCCCACGGCGGTGAGCGTCGCGGAGGTGAGGATGGCGCCGAAGCAGCGTGACCAGAAGGCCTGATCGAGCAGGTTGCCCGGCTCGATGGGCGTGGCCACCAGCTCCACGTCCTCCGCGTAACGGTTCGCCCAGCGGGCGCGGGCCTCGCCCGGCCGATCCTCCCGGGCGTAGGCGTCGATCAGCTTCAGCATGCTCTGGGCCCTCGAGGTGAGCGCCCCCAGGGCGACCAGCCAATCCTCCGCCTCGAAGCTCCGCTCCCAGTCGACCTTTCCCTCCTGCACCTGGGTGAGCAGGTCGTGGGCGCGGATCAGCTCGTCGGCAAGGCTCGCCATCGGCGTCTCGAGCCCCGATGCGATCCCGAGCAACGACTCCGGTACGTGGCCAACGGCGAACCGGCAGGTCGCGAGCGATTCGTCCCGCGCCTCGTAGGTCAACGCCTGAGCAGCGTCCTCGAGCGCGGTAAGCGCCTCACCGGCCCGACCGGCGAAATCGGCGATCCGGGTCGCGATGTCGACCAGCGCGTCCGGGCGCCCGAACCGCTGGGTCATGGTGCCGAGCACGTTCTGAACGTTGTCGAGCCACATGCGCGTCCCCTTGAGGCGCGCGCTGGCGGAGAAGTGCGCCTGGGTCTTGCCGGGCAGATGGTGAGCTTCATCGACCACGTAGATGCAGTCCTGCGGATCCGGCAGCACGGCACCGCCACCGAGGCTCAGGTCTGCCAGCACCAGATCGTGATTGGCAACGATGACGTCCGTGCCCTCCAGGGTGTTGCGCGCCCGGAAAAAAGGACACTGCTTGAAGTACGAGCAGCGGCTGTTGCTGCAGCCCCGGTGGTCCGTGGTGATCGGGCTCCACGCCTCCCGGGGGATGCTCTCCGGCCAGCTGTCGAGCTCACCATCCCAGCGCCGCTCGGAGAAAGCCTGCAGCAGCGTCTGATAGAGGTCCGTGCGATCCTCGCCCGGGCCGGTTTCGCCGAACGCTTCGAACAGACCCGGCTCACTCTGCCCACCGTAGCGCAGACGATCGTCGAGCCGCTTCAGACACACGTAGCGACCGCGACCCTTGGCCAGGGCGAAGTTGAACTCGAGCCCGGAGCGAGCCTTGAGGTCGGGAAGATCGCGAAGAACGACCTGCTCCTGAAGGGCGACGGTGGCCGTGCTGACCACCAGGGTCTTGCCCAGCGCCCGGCTGATCGGAATGGCGGCGAGGCAGTAAGCCGCCGTCTTGCCGGTGCCCGTGCCCGCCTCGATGATGCCGATACGGTCCTCGTCCGCCGTGAGGGTCCGGGCGATGCCGGCGATCATCTCCCGCTGCCCGCGGCGGGGCCGGAAATCGCGCGCGGCGAGCCAGGCCCGATAGGCATTCTGAATCTCCGCCTTGATGGTGTCGCTCAGGCCGGCGGGGCTGGGGGCGGGGGCGCTCATCGAGGGAGCTTAGCGGCGCGCCCGGCGCCGCGCCAGATGCGCGCGGCGCCTCGAGCTGTAGGCCGTCGGCGTGGAGCCGTCAGAACCAGAGGAAGCCGCGGTGCTTGAGCTTCTCCTCGCAGCGCTGGAGCTGAACCCGATAACGATAGGCGCGGTCGGCCACGCGCCGCGCGTAACCCTGGATGCGCGGCTCGTTCTTCCACACCCCGCGCTTGTAGCCGGTGGGCCCGACGTAGTAGGCGAGATACAGGCTGTATGCGTCCGCCTTGTCGAGACCCAGGGACTTGGCACTGCGATGGTTGTACCAGCCGACGAAATCCAGAGCGTCACGGATATCGTTGCGCTCCACGAAGCGCCTGCCCGTAGCGCGCCGGTAATCCTTCCATGCCTCGTTGGTCGCCTGTGCGTAGCCATAAGCGCTCGACGGTCGCGTCCAGGGAATGATCCAGAGCAGCTTGTCCCGTTCCGGGCGGGCGTTCGAGACGTAGCTCGACTCCTTGTGAATGAACGCCATACCCACTGGAATCGGCAGCCCCCAGCGCTTCTCCGCCGCCCTGGCATCCTTGTACCAGCCGTACTTCTCGTCGAAGATCGCACACAGGTTGTCCGGGCGTTCCGGTGGCGTGCTCGCACAGGCGTTCAGCACCGCAAGCAGCACGGCGGTGAGAAAGGCGATCAGCCGCGGATCGACGATGCCCTCAATCGAGCGCCACACCGTGACTCTCCAGAATCGCGAGGAACGCTGACTCGTCCATGACCGGTACCCCCAGGGATTCCGCCTTGTCCAGCTTGCTGCCGGCGCCAGGACCGGCGACCACCTGGGTCGTCTTCTTCGAAACCGAACCGGCCACCTTGGCGCCGAGCCCGACGAGCCGCGCTTTCGCCTCGTCTCTCGTCATGCGCTCGAGCGTACCGGTAAGCACCCATGTCTGGCCAGCGAGGGGCGCTTCATCCGCCGGACGCACGGGCACGGGTTCCCAGGAGACACCGAGCTTGCGAAGACGCTCGATCATCTCCCGGTGCGCGGAGTCCGAGAAGTAGCGGGCCACATGCCGGGCAACAATCGGGCCCACGTCCGCCACCTCTTCCAGCGCATCGACATCCGCGTTCATCAGCGGTTCGAGGTCGCCGAAGTGACTGGCCAGGTTCGCAGCAGTTGCTTCGCCGACCTCGCGAATGCCGAGGGCGTAGATGAACCGGGCCAGCGTCGTGTGTTTGCTCTTGTCGAGCGCCGCGAGCACGTTCTCTCCCGACTTCACGCCCATGCGCGGCAACCCCGCCAGCGTCTCCAGATCCAGCTCGTACAGATCGGCGGGGTCGTTCACCGCGCCGATATCGACCAGCTGCTCGATGAGCTTGTCGCCCATGCCCTCGATGTCCATGGCCAGTCGCGAGGCAAAGTGCCTGATGCCTTCCTTGCGCTGAGCCTCGCAGCGCAACACCCCACCGCTGCAGCGCGCCACGGCTTCATCGGCTTCGCGCACGATCTTGCTGCCGCAGACCGGACAGACCGTGGGCAGCACCACCGGGCGGGTGCCCTTGGGACGCTTGCCTTCCACCACCTTCATTACCTGAGGAATGACATCGCCGGCGCGCCGGATGAGCACCGTATCGCCTATGCGAACGTCCAGACGCGCGATCTCATCCATGTTGTGCAGCGTCGCGTTGCTCACGGTGACCCCGCCCACGAAGACGGGGTCGAGCCGCGCGACCGGCGTCACCGCGCCCGTGCGGCCGACCTGGAACTCCACGCCGAGCACGCGGGTGGTGGCTTCCTCGGCCGGGTACTTGAAGGCGATGGCCCAGCGCGGCTTGCGTGTCACGGTGCCGAGTGCTGTCTGCTGCGACAGCGAGTCCACTTTGATGACTACCCCGTCGATGTCGTAGCCGAGCGTCTCGCGTCGGGTCAGCACGTCGTCCAGATAGGTCTCCACCGCACCGATGTCGTCGAAGGCGGCCGCGTCGCGGTTCACGCGCAGGCCCCAACCGGCAAGCTTCTCCATGACCTCCGAGTGACTGGCAGGCTCCCAGCCGCCCTCCGCCCAGCCGAGGCCATAGCAGAACATGGTCAGCGGCCGCTGGGCGGTCAACTTCGGGTCGAGCTGACGCAGGCTGCCGGCGGCACCGTTCCGCGGATTGATCAGCGGCTTGTGACCGGCCGCCCGGGCACGAGCGTTGAAGCGCTCGAAGGCATCGAGCGGCATGTAGATCTCGCCCCGAACCTCCATGCGCGGCGGCACGTCATCCGCATCGAGCTTGAGCGGCACGGCACCGATCGTGCGCACGTTGGCGGTGATGTCCTCGCCCGTGCGCCCATCCCCCCGTGTGGCACCCAGGGACAGGAGACCCTGCTCGTAGATCAGCGCCACGGCCACCCCATCGATCTTCGGCTCGCAGATCAGACGGATCGGCTCGTCCTCATCGAGACGGGAACGACAGCGCTTCAGCCAGTCCTCCAGCTCCTCGACCGTCGTGCATTTGTCCAGCGAGAGCATCGGCCGCTCATGCTGGACGGTTCGAAACCCGGACAGGGGTTGCCCCCCCACTCGCTGGCTTGGCGAGTCGAGGGTGACCAGCTCCGGGTGATCCGCCTCCAGGGCGAGCAGCTCGTCGAACAGGGCGTCGTACTCGGCGTCTGCGATCTCCGGATCATCGAGAACGTGATACCGGTAGTTGTGGTGATGGATCAGCGCACGGAGCTCTTCGAGCCGTGCTTCTACATTCATGCCCTTTTCGACATCCGCCTTCGGGAAAAGTCCACGATACGCTGCCGGTAGTGCTCCACGGTCTGCGGGGTCATGATGTTGCGGTGCTCGTCCCTGACCTCACCGCCCAGGGAGCCGGTGACGCTGCGCGCAACGCTCAGCATATCCTCGAAGGCGGCGGACGGATCCTCCGGCCCGGGCAGCTGCATGAACATGCACAGCCCCGGGCAGCGGATGGCCTCCATCTCCGCCATGTCGAAGGTGCCGGGCTCGACCGCACTGGCAACGCTGTACTGGACCGCTCTGGTGAGCGGTTCCACCCGGTGGAAGATGTTCATGTCACCGAACTTCAGACCGCACGTTCTGAGCGCGGCGAAGAGCTCATCACCCGTGTACGGCGAACCCGACGCGGCGAGCACGTTCAGCACGATAAGCTCCTCCACAGGAACATGTGCAGCCACGGGGTTCACCTCATCCTCCCGGGTACGGGTATCACCCGTCCGACGGGCGCCAGTAGACGGCCGCTCCGCCGCACGCTTGTCCTTCAGCCGCCGGGGCCGCTTCGGCTCGTCCGGCACGATGGGCTCCGGCATGGCGACGTCGGCCACCCTGGCACGCCCACCCTCTGCAGCCTCGCCGGACCTGGTGCGGCCCTCGGGGGGTGCGTCGGCGGAGCCGAGCACCGGTTCCGTACGCGAGCGATCCTCCGTACGTTCGGCTGTCTCCGTCTCCGGTCGTTCGTCGGATGCCTCGTGCTCCTCACGCCAGCGGGCACCGAAGAGCAGCGCATCCACCTCCTCGGGATCCGCGATCTCCGCAGCGCTCGCGCGACGGTCAGAAGCCGGCGGGCCTTCCAGCGGCTCGAGCGACAGCGGCGGCACGTCGAGCTCGAGCGAGCTCTGCTCCGGGTCGGGTGCCTGTATGATGCGACTCCCTCCGTTCGGCAGCTCGCCCCGGAGCCGGACCATGTCATCGACATCGTCCGGAATCAGGTGCGGTTTGATGTCGATCCGGAGCTCCTGACGCCGGTCGCGCCAGGCAATCCAGAATCCGTGGGCGACCACGGCGGCGATCAGGAGACCGCCGCCGATCAGGATGAAATCTTTGATATCCACATTCGGCTCCCGGGGTACGCGTCGCGTCCCCACACTCCTGGTCTTGAACTGCTGCCGGCGCGGCGCGATGCCCACTCGCTCCGTGCCTGCCACTTCGGATAGCCGGGCTATCCAGCCATAGCGGCAGCTTCTTCCACGTCCACGGACACCAGGCGCGATACGCCCGGCTCGTTCATCGTCACCCCCAGCAACTGGTCGGCCATCTCCATGGTCAGCTTGTTGTGGGTGATGATGACGAACTGCACGTCCTGGGACATGTCCTTAATCAGCTCCGCAAACCGCAGCACATTGGCATCATCGAGCGGCGCGTCCACCTCATCGAGCATACAAACGGGGCTCGGGTTGAGATGGAAGATGGCAAAGATCAGCGCCACGGCCGTCATTGCCTTTTCGCCGCCAGACAGCAGATGCACGCTGGCGTTGCGTTTCCCGGGCGGTCGCGCCATGAGCGAAACCCCCGTGTCGAGCAGATCCTCCCCAGTCAGTTCAAGATAGGCGTGTCCTCCGCCGAATACTTTCGGAAACAATTCCCCCAGACGTTTGTTAACCGTCTCGAACGTTTCCTTGAATCGTTGCCGGGTCTCCCGGTCAATTTTCCGGATCGCAGCCAGGAGAGTTTCCAGTGCCTGTTCCAGGTCTTCGTTCTGCTGATCCAGATAGACTTTGCGTTCCGACTGCGCCTCGAACTCATCGATCGCAGCCAGATTGATCGGCCCCAGCCGGCTGATCCGCCGGTCGGTGCGTTCCAGCGACTCCGTCCAGACCGCGTCGCTGGCGTCCTCGGGAAGATTCCCACGAACCTCCTCGAGGGTGAGTCCGGTCGCGCGGATCTTCTCCAGCAGGTTCTCCGCCTGCACGGACTGACCCTGACGCGCCACCCGGGCATTCTCCAGACTGCCACGCAGCTCGTTCAGCCCCGCCTCTGCTTCGACGCTTTCCGCGTCGAGCTCGCGGATACGGCTGTCGATGTCGTCGAGACTGCGACGTGCCTGATTCAGATTGCCTTCCACCGTCAGCCGTTCGGCGAGCTTCTGCTCCAGGTCACGTTTGAGCTCCGGGAGCGGGGTGGCGCTGTCCGAGATACCCTGCTTGAGCCGGCTCTGCTGCTCGGCGAGCTCGCGCCGCTGCCGCACGAGGCGGTCCCGTGCGGTCTCGAGCGCTGCCAGACGCGACTGCAGGCTCTGCCACTCACCGTTCAGACCATGATAGTGATCGCGGCTGGTGCGGGCCTTCTCGCGGGCCGCGGCGAGCGCCGTTTCCGTCGCTTCCCGCTCCGCAGCGAGCCGCTCGCGCGTACCGACCTGAGCTTCCTGCGCGCTCGACGCAGCGGCCAGGGACGCCCGCGCCGCATCGAGCCGCTCGGACTCTTCCCGGATCTGCCCTTCGAGCTCCTGGCGCTCGCGGGCGAGGCGCGCCTTGCGCGCGTCCGCTTCCTCGAGCTGAACCCTGCGCACCCCGTGGTCGGTCTTCAGCTCGCCGAGCGACTGGTTCAGCCGGTTGATCTCGGCCTGTCGTTCATCGCGCTGCCGCTCCACCCGCTCGATGCGGTCCCGGCCCTCCGCGACGTGGCGGGTGAGCTCGGAGAGCGTCTGCTCGGCCTCTTCCAGACGCATGTTGAGCGATTCGATCTCCTGGGCGCGGGTGATGATGCCGGCATCGTCCTGAGCGACCACGTAGCGGCGAATCCAGTCCGGCCCCAGCCAGATGCCCTGTCGGGTGATGATGCTCTCGCCGACGGCAAGTGAGGCGCGGCTGGCAAGGGCAACGTCCACGGACTCGGCCGCATAGATTCCCTGCAGAACGGACCCCAGGCGCAGGTCGTGGCCGCGGATCAGCGACGCCAGGGTCGGCAGCGCCCCGTTCATGCTCACGTCCAGCGCTGCTTCCATGAGGGTGACGGCGCCGCCGTCGGCGAATGACTCGAGCGCCTGGCTGTAATCGTCCACCCGGGACACGTGCACGGCCTGCAGGTGATCTCCGAGCACGGCTTCAACCGCCTGCTCCCAGCCGGGAACGACGGAGAGCATCTCGCCGAGACGCTCGGCCTCAGCGAGCCCCTGCGCCTCGATCCACTCGTGGGCCTCTACCGCCTCGCGTCCGAGCGCGGCGCGCTGTACCGCCTCCAGGCTCGCCAGCTCGTGGCGCAGGTCGTGCACGTCGTTGCGCGCCTCCTCCAGGACCCGTTCGCGCATCAGGAGGTCCTCACGCGCCGCGGCCAGCTCCTTCAGGCTCTCGTCGATCCGGGTTTCGAGATTCCGGCGCTTGTCCTCAACGACCTCGATCTCGGCCGCCAGGCTCACCACCTCGCTCGAAGCGACCGGCGCCGGCGTTGCAGCGTCCAGCTCGAGCTGGCCGTGACGTCCGCGCAGCCGCTGCAGGAGCTGCTCCAGGTGCTCGATACGGGATGACTGTACCTCCGCGGTCCGCTCGAGCTCCGACTCCTCACGGCGAAACGTTTCCCAGTCCGACTGCCAGCGGCGGAAACGTGCTTCGAGCTCGGCCGCCGCCTCCTGCGCCTGCTGGTCCGAAAGTTCCGCCGCCCGGACCTCGGGACCGATGCGCGCAATCTGGGTCCTGATCTCGCCGATCTGACCCTCGTCCATGTCCAGCTGCCGGTTGGTCTCCTCGGCGCGCTGGCTGACCGTCTCCAGGTCGAGCTCGAGCTGACGGACCCGCTCCTGGTTGAACTGGATGGCTTCCTCGAAACGCGCGATATCCGCGCCCAGCCGGTAGTACGTGCCCTGGATCTCGTTGAAGCCGTCGCTCTCGTCGGCGTGGCTCTGACGGGCCTTTTCGATCTCGGTGTGCAGGTGCTGGTGGCGTGCCGCCCCCTGCTCGAAGGCAACCTCGAGGTGGCGGATCTCCGCCTGGCGTTTGTTCAGCTCCGCCTCGAGCGCCCCATAGCGGATCGCGTGCAGCTCTGCGGTGAGGCGGCGCTCCTCGTCCTTGAGCACCCGATAGCGTTCGGCCGCGCGCGCCTGGCGGTCGAGGTGCTTGAGCTGCTTGTCGAGCTCCTCGCGGATGTCGTTCAGCCGCGCCAGGTTTTCCCGCGTGTGGCGGATGCGGTTCTCGGTTTCCCGGCGCCGCTCCTTGTACTTGCTGATGCCGGCCGCTTCCTCGAGGTAGACCCGGAGATCCTCGGGCTTCGCCTCGACCAGCTGGTTGATCATGCCCTGCTCGATGATCGAGTAGCTGCGCGGACCGAAACCGGTGCCGAGGAAGATGTCCATGATGTCCCGGCGGCGACACTTGTTGCCGTTCAGGAAGTAGGCAGACTGGGAATCCCGGGTGACCTGACGACGTATGGAGATCTCGGCGTAAGCGGCGTACTCGCCCCCGATCCGCCCGTCACGGTTGTCGAAGATCAGCTCGATGCTGGCGATGGCCGTGGGCTTACGCGTGTTCGAACCGTTGAAGATGACGTCGGTGAGATTCTCGCCGCGAAGCTGCTTGGCGGAGCTCTCCCCCATGACCCATCGGACGGCGTCGATGATGTTGGACTTGCCGCAGCCGTTGGGGCCCACCACGGCGCAGCGATTGCTGGGGAGGGTGACCGTGGTCGGATCGACGAAAGACTTGAATCCCGCGAGCTTGATCTGCTTCAGCCGCATAATACCGCGTGGCGCGTTGATCACCCCGTACCGAGTTCGCGGTAGTCTAAAGCAAATGTCAGGGGATCGTAACACCCCCGAGCGCACGCGGCGGGTCAGGCGCGGACCATCGCCGGGCGCGGCTCAGCGCAGGCGGTCGCCGTTCGTTTCCGTGCAGCCAGCGGCGAGCTTTTTCTCGCGCCGGTGAAAGGCGCGTACCAGCTCGCACACCCTGGGCACTTCGCGATTGACGATCGCTTCGAACAGCGCCTGGTGATAACGCAGCGTATCCCGGGCGTCGTAAGTCGGGTGCCGCGCTACCAGATGCTCCATGCGCAAACCCGCGGGGATCAGTCCCTTGAGCACGGAACTCAGATAGAAGTCATCCAGCGGCGGCAGGCTGGCAAGCAGGAAGCGCCGACGCGCCGCCAGCACGCCGGCGGCGTCATTGGCGCTGACGGCATTGCGCATCTCTTCGAGCGCCGTGGCCAGCGCGGACAGGTCCGCGTCCTTGAGCTCCGCCAGCTTGGAGAAGCACAGGGTCTGCAGCGCGGTAAACAGCTCACAGAAGTTGGCAATCTCGTTGCTCTCCATCGAGCTCACCACGGCACCGCGGCGTGGAATGATCTCGATCAGGTGGCGCGACTCCAGAATCAGGAGTGCCTCGCGCACGGAACCGCGCGATACCCCCAGCTCCCCGGCTACCTTGAGCTCCTGGATTCGCGTCGCCGGCTTCAGCTTGCCGCTGATTATCTCGGTCCCGATATGGTCGGCAATCTGCTCGGTCAGCGTCGTGGCGGGCTCGAAGTTCATGTTCCTCTCCAACGTCCCAGCGTGGCAATGTCCGACCCCGGGGTCTGCCGAGGACGCACATCCTCACCGGGGCCCAACAATTCGACAACCGCTTTCGGGATTGGTTCGTTGTTGCTCAGGCGGGCGGTTTGAGGGTCGCCTCGAGCGTCGCGGGATGCGCCTGCCCGGCCAGCTCCAGAGGCGCAGATTGCCACTGCCAGTCGCCGGGATGGGCCATGGCGGTCCCAGAGCGGCTCAGCCGCACCACCACCTCGAACCTCTGCGCGCTGGACAGGGGCGCCGCCGGATTCATGCTCACCGCGTCGTCCAGACGGACGGTTCTGGGGAATGAACCAGCCGGGCGGCGCACCACGGCGAACGGCATGCCACCGCCGACGGGACGCGCGATCACGAACAGGGTAGCCCCTTCAGGAATCCGGCCCTCGGCCCGAATGTCCACGTCCACGCTGGCGGGCAGGTCTCCGAGGTGCTTGCGCGCCTCGGCGTAGCCGGCCTCGAGGGCCTGACGGTGGGCAGATTCCAGATCGCCCGAGAGCGCCCGGTTCAGGAGGCTCACGGACTCCCGGTACGATCCGTTCTGGTAGGCATCGATGGCGTACATCTCGAGCACCATCGGCTGGTTGGGGTTCTCGGCCAGCACCCGCTCGGCAATGGACCGGGTGGTGGCGTCCATCTTTCCTTCGGCCGCGAGATAGCGTGCCTGCAGCCAGTAGACGTCGATGCTCGGGTCCGGGCCGTGGGCACGGCTCGCCATGGAGAATGCTTCCGCCGCGGAGGCGAAGCGGCCGAGCTTGAGATCCACGTGCCCGAGCAGATACCAGCTCTTCGCGTCCTCCGGCCGGGCATCGACCCGCCGGTTCAGGACCTCCCGCCAGCGGTCGAGGGCGGCCTGATCCCGACTCGGGTCCAGGCGCAGTACCGCTTCCGCCCCGGCCAGGCGCATGGCCTGGGGATCGCCGACCTGCTGATAGACGATCAGCGCGCCGAGCAGGAGAAGACCACCGACAATCACGGGCAGGAGCAGTGAGCCCCGCTCCACCGATTGCCGGTTGCCGCGGCTGGCCAGGCTTTCGTAGTCCGACAGGAGCGCGGCGCCGAGCTCCGCCTCCAGCACGGCCTTGTCCGCGTCCTCGGCAAGCCCACCGGCCATCTCCGAGCGCAGCTCCGCCAGTCGATCCTGATACAGCGCCGCGACGGTCTGTTCCTGAGCTGCTTCCTTGTGCGATCCGGCCCGGCGGGTGAGTGCCACCACCACCAGCAGAGCGCCGGTCGCGAGCAGCGCGAAAGCCCAGACGTAGAACATCTCAACGGTCCCCGAGCAGTGCCCGCACCCGCGCCTGCTCCTCGGCGGACAGCGTCACCTGCGGCCTCGGTCGCAGCACGCGCACCAGCACCCAGAGACCGGTGAGCACGAAGGCCAGCGGTGCCAGCCAGAGCAGCCACGTGCCGGGCTTGAACGGCGGGTCGTAGAGCACGAAGTCTCCGTAGCGCGTCTGCAGGTAGTCACGGACCTGCTGATCGCTCATGCCTTCTTCGACCAGGAGCCGGCGTACGGTACCGCGCAGATCCTTGGCGATCGGCGCATCGGAGCCCGACAGATTGGTGTTCAGGCATTTGGGGCAGCGGAACTCGTCGATCAACGCGCGGTACCGAGCCTCGAGCTCCGGCGTCGGGAAGTCGTAGATGTCCACCGGACTCTCCGGCCAGACGGGTGTGGTCAGCGCCATCAGCACCAGGCTGACGCCGA
>JASFLG010000010.1:0-22972 GCA_050118205.1 Pseudomonadales bacterium | reverse complement strand
TTGACTGTTTCCGTCGGGTGTACGGGGAGAGCTATGCGAACGAGCTGTTCTACGACGTAGAGGGCCTGGCCGGGGCGCTCTCCGATGGCCGGATCGGCAGCGTCGGTGCGCTCACCGAGTCCGGAACCCTGCTGGCGCACATGGCGATGACGGTTCTGCCGCGAGCTTCCGTGGTAGAGCTTGGCAACACGGTGGTGGATCCGTCGGCGCGCGGCGGCGGTCTTGCCTGGCAGGTTGGTGCCGAGCTCTCCGCCTGGTGCCGGGCGCTCGGCTACCCTGGTTTTCTCCATTACCCGACCACCGATCATCACATCATGCAGCGCCAGTCGGTGCGCGACGGATTCGAAACGGGCCTCATGCTCGGTTACATTCCCGCAGAAACGCGCGCCATGGGGGCAGAGCGCCAGAGGAGCGGCCGGCAGGCCGCCACCATCGTCTATGAGCCTTACACCATCGCGGCCCCGATGAGTGGGTTTCTGCCGGATGCATACGCGGACGTGATCCGGCAGCTTGCCGCGCCCACGGGTCTCGTGCGGTCATGGCGTCGTTCGCGTGAAACGGCGCGGGCAGCCACGGATGTGGATGTGGTCACGATGGAGAAACGCGGACTGCACAGGGCCCGCATCGCTCGGGTGGGTGCAGACGTGACCACGGTGCTCGGGGACTTTGCCGCACGAAACGTGCCCTGCCTGCAGGTAGACCTGGCGCTGGCCGATCCGGCCGTGGGCATCGGGGTGGACGCGGCGATAGCGGCCGGGTTCCGGTTCTGCGGCTGGCTGCCTGGCTACCGGGACGGCGACGTGCTGCGCCTGCAACGGGTGGACGAACGGGTGACGCACATGGTCCCGGAGCTCGAGAACCCGGTCGCCAGATCGCTGCTGCAACTGTATTGGGAGAAAGGGTTATGACGAACATACCGACGCCGGCCGATCTCGATGTGGTGTGGTTCGGCGATCGTCTCCGGGAAGCGGGCTTCGCGGAGACGGTCGTGACCGGCGTCACCCGCAAGCAGGTCGGGACCGGTCAGATCGGTACCTGCTACCGATACGCCCTCACCCTCGAGCGTGCCGACCCCGGGGTGCCCACCAGCTTCGTGGCCAAGTTTCCCTCCGACGACGAATTGAGCCGTGCCACCGGCGTGCAGCTGCGGAACTACTATCGTGAGGTGCAGTTCTACCGTCACCTCGCCGGCGAGCTCGGGATCAGCGTGCCGCGCTGCTACTACGCGGACATCGAGGGCGAGGGCCCGGAGTTCGTTCTGCTGCTCGAGGACATGGCACCGGCGGAGCAGGGCGATCAGCTCTCCGGGTGCGATTCGGACGTGGCGCGCGCCGCAGTGCTGGAGCTCGTCGGCCTGCAGGCGCCGAGCTGGTGCCGGGAAGACCTCAAGGCCTACGACTGGCTCACCGCTGAGGAATCCGCGCGGGACGCCATGAGCGGACTCTATGCGCAGTTGCTCCCGGGGTTTCTCGACCGGTATGGCCACGCCCTCGCCGAAGACGAGCGCGAGATCATCGCCCGGGTCGGCCGGTCGCCGGACTGCCCGCTGTTTCAGCCGGTGGGCACGCCGTTCTGCCTGGAGCACGTGGACTACCGGCTGGACAACATGCTGATCGACCACAGCCGGACACCGCCCCGGGTGACCGTGGTGGACTGGCAGAGCGTGCGCATCGGCAAGCCGATGAACGACGTGGCCTATTTCCTCGGCGCCGGGCTGCTGCCGGAAGACCGGCGCGGGGTCGAGGAGGACATCGTTGGCGCGTACCATCGCGGACTGGTTGAGGCGGGAATCCAAGACTACGACTGGGCGCGCTGCTGGGAGGACTACCGGGCAGGCGCCTTTGCCGGCTTCGGGGTGACGGTGATCGCTTCCATGATCGTCCAGCAGACCCCTCGCGGCGACGAGATGTTCATCACCATGGCCCGCCGGCACGCACGCCACGCTCTCGATCACGGTGCCGACGAGTTTCTGGCGCCTTAGGCGCGTGCCCGTCGGACCGGCTCAGCCGGGACACCCCGGCGTCAGCCGGGACACCCCGGCGTCAGCCGGGACACCCCGGCGTCAGCCGGGACGGTTACTGCGGCCCTCGAAACGTTCTGCGGGCCGGATCTTGGCGTACTCGCTCAGCACCGGCTCGAACTCGGCGGGTGTGCTTGCGTGGATGATGATGCCGTCGGCGCCGGCATTGAACTGATCGACCCAGCGCTCGGCGCACTGCCGGGCGTTGCCGACCGCCGCTGGTCGCCACTCCTCGGGGATCAGCTTCTCCACCGCGGCCATCTGCGCCGTGCTGGCCACGCTGTCGATCAGACCGCCGACGGAGGTGACCGCCTTGTCTGTCCGAAATCGCTGGAGCGTTCCCGGATCCCAGCCGTTGATCGCCACGAGCATGTCGCCGTAGCCCGGGATCTGCAGGTAGGTAGCAAGCCGGGCGATGATGTACTTGAGGTACACCTCCTCGGGCACGTCGCAGGCGGTAGCGAGCACCGACCAGGCTTTGACGGTGCCTGACGGCCGGCCGGCCTGCGCCTCGCCTTCGCGCAGCTGCCCGACCGCATTGCTGAGCGCCTCATCGCTCATGAACGTGTGCAGGTGCGCGCCGTCGTAGACCCGCCCGGCGTGGACCAGGCTCTTCGGTCCGAAGCCCACATAGAGAATCGGGATGTCCTCGTTCACGTAGGGCGCGAGCGCGAGGTGCGCGTACTCGCCGAGGGCCCCCTTGTAGCCGCTGACCGTCTCGCCCCGCCACAGCCGGCGCATGAGATCGACGAACTCGGCTTCACGCGCATAGGTCGGGTGGTCGAGGCCCCAGGCCTTCCAGCGCATGGCGGAACCCTTGGCCAGACCGAGGGCGAAGCGGCCCTCAGACAACCGGTTCAGGGTGCTGCCCATGGAGGCGGTAATCACCGGATGCCGGGTATTCAGGTTGGTACCCGAGGTGCCGATGTAGATCGACTCCGTGACCGCGGCGCAGGCTCCGCAGATCGAGGCGATCTCCTTGTAGTCCGCGCGCTCGGAGAGCATCACGTTGCCGATGCCGAGCGCCTCCGCATCCTGGACCTGGCGCAGCACGTCCCTTGGCGTGCGGGTATGCCCGGGCAGTCCGTAGAAGCCGAGCTCAGGAAAGCGGGAAGTGTAGGTCTCGGTCATGTCTCTCGCCCTGGATTGCGGATACCCATGGTACTGAACGCCGGATGGACCGGGCCAGCATCCCGGCAGCGTCAGTGGATGCCTTCCAGCAGCCGATCGAACAGATCCGCGCCGGTGATGATACGGGGCGTCCGGCCCCACACCAGCACCGCATCGTGCTCGATCACGCCGCGCCGCGTTTTCTTGGAGCGACGCAGCTTGGCGAACACCTCGTCGAGCGACGTTTCCGGGCCGACCACGATGGGCCTGTGACAATGCGCGAGCGGATCCGGCCGGGCGACATCGAAGAACACGCTGCGCAGGAAGCTGTCCACATCGAGCAGCAGGAGCGGCTGGTGCGTGCGCTCGTCCGTCAGCACCACCCATTTGCGTCCGGAGGAACCGAGCTTGCGCAGGAAAGGGTCTTCCGGATGCCGGTTGAATTCGGGGAACTGTGGTTCCTTGCCGACCGCGCGGACGCTTACGATGCTGCCTGGGTCGATGATCTCACCTTCCTCCGTGGCCGCAAGCTCGTCGATTGCCAGGAAGTTCAGGGCCCCCATGCCTTCGATGACGTCGACCTCGCTGTCGGCATCCTGGATGTGCCTGAGCAGGATGTCCCTGATCACCCCCTCGCGGAAGAACTGGGGCGTCTCCTTGCCGAGCCAGGCGTCCAGCATCATCGCGGTCGGTTTCGCCACCGGGAAGAGGAGAAGCTGATACATGCGCAGCAGGGGGGCGAGCAGGGATGCCATTCTCAGCGAGTTTCGCGAGAAGTAGGCCTGGGGAATGATCTCGCCGAAGAAGGTGATCACTACCGTGGAGAACAGGAAAGCGAAGGCGCCGGCAAGAACTGAGTCCGAGAGCAGGGTGAGCAGCACGTTTACCGACACATTGCCCCAGAGGATGGTGGTCAGAAGAAAGTTCGAGTCCACTCGCAGGGACAGCACGCGACGGGCCCGGGTGCTGGTTGCAGCCTCAGCCTCGAGCTCGAGCCTGGAAAGGCCGAAGAAGGCCAGATTGAGGCCCGAGAACATGGCCGATTGGCTCAGACAGGCCAGGATGCCGATCCAGATCCAGCCTTCCATCGCTTGTGTCCTGTTTGCCGTGACAACAGGAGCCTCGCCGAAACCTCCGCGGCCGACAAGGTGTCGGCCGCAGAGAATCACTTCATCCGGTAGCGGATCGGCAGTGACTTGAGGCCCCCCACGAACGTGGACTGCACATACTTCGGCTCGCCGGCGAGCTCGACGAACTCGACCCGGGAGAGCAGCTCCCGGTACAGGGCACTCATCTCCATGCGTGCCAGGTGCTGGCCCAGGCAGACGTGGGCACCGAAGCCGAAGGCGAGCTGTTTGGCCTTGCGGTCGACGCGGAACTCGAAGGGGGCGTCGAAGATCTCCTCATCCCGGTTGGCGGACGGATACCAGAGAATCGCGGACTCGCCCGTACGGATGGTTTTGCCGCGCAGCTCGTAATCCTCGGTGGCCGTGCGCATGAAGTGCCGGACCGGACTCACCCAGCGGATCATCTCGTCGATGGCCGTGGGCATGAGCCCGGCCGGGTCGGCGCGGAGCTTCGCGAGCTCCTCCGGGTTCTCGATCAGCGCCAGCAGGCCGCCGGCCGTCGAGGCGCTGGTGGTGTCGTGACCCGCGGTGGCGACGATCATGTAGTAGCCGTTCGTTTCCGCCTCCGGAATCGGCTTGCCGTCGATCCTGGCATTCGCAATCACCGTGGCCACGTCTTCCGTCGGATGGGCGCGGCGCGATCGGGTCAGCTCCGCGAAGTAAGCCTCGAAGTCGGCGATCACCTGGAAGAAGTCCTCGGGCTCGAAGGAACGCTGATTGTCCGGGTCCTGGCTGCCGAAGAGCTCCTGAGTGAGCTTCAGCATCAGGGCCTCGTCTTTTTCCGGCACGCCGAGGATCGTCATGATGACGCGCAGCGGGTACCAGATGGCGACGTCCTTCACGAAGTCGCACTCGCCGCCGAATTCGGCCAGCCGGTCGACGTACATGGCCGCCAGCTCGTCCACCCTGCCCTGGAGCTTGCGCAGGTTGTTGCCCATGAACCAGCTCTGGGTGAGGGCGCGGTAGGCGGAGTGGTCCGGATCGTCCATCTGCACCAGTGACCGGACCAGATGCTTGCGGCCGGTGAGCTGCTCGACCAGCTCCTGGCTGCCCTTCGGCCCCAGGGTGGGTCGCGGATCGTTGATGAAGATCCGCTTCTTGCCTTCGATCTCCTTGATGTCGTCGTACCGGGTTACGTTCCAGAAGGGGTCGAAGCCCTCGGGTTCCAGCCAGCGCAACGGGTCGTTTGCCCGGAGCCAGCGGAACTGCTCGTGAATGCCGCGCTCGTCTGCCCAGTTCGCCGGATCGACCAGGGCGTTATCCAGCTCGGGCGAGGTGGTGTAGAGGTCCATGGGTCACCTGATGGTGCACTTACCGTTGTTGATTGAGATGACGTCCCGCTCCTTGATACGCACCCGGAAGCTGATCACCTCGTCGTCCTGCCACATCTCCACGACCTGTGTCTCTCCCGGGTAGACGGGGGATGAAAAACGCACGTCGAAACCGGTGATCCGGGTCTGGTCGTAGTCGAGCATCGTCTTCAGAACCGCGTGGCAGGCAATCCCGTAGGAGCACAGCCCGTGCAGGATGGGCGCCTCGAAACCGGCCTTTTTGGCGAACGCCGGGTCCCGGTGCAGAGGGTTCCGGTCGCCGCACAGTGCGTAGATCAGGGCCTGGTCCTGTCGCTCCGGCATCTCGCAGACCGCGTCCGGTGCCCTGTCCGGCAGCGGGTGAGGCACCGGCGCGCCTTCGGACTGCCCGCCGAAGCCGCCGTCGCCGCGGAAGAACATGGTTGAGCCGAGGGTGTAGAGCGGGCTGCCGTCCGCCAGCGTCACGTCGGTCTCGCTGGTGACCAGGGCGCCTTTGCCTTCGCCTTTGTCGTACACCCCGGTGGTCCTGGAGCTGACCCGGGTCTCTGCGGCCGGCGGCAGCGGCTGGTGCACGGTGAGACGCTGCTCGCCGTGCAGCATGAGCGCGAAGTTCATCTTGCTGGTGAGCCCGGGGCGGTTGCCGCCGGCGGGCCGGCTGGCGCGCGACAGCACCGTGGCGGCGGTGGGCACCACCCGGTTGCCCACGGTCTCGCACAGGTACGGCAGCTCCTTGGGGTCGAGTGGATCCCGGCCCATGCCGATCGCCACGGCATAGAGCAGCGTGTCCCGATCCGTGTATCCCCCTGGTGCCGGCTCCGGCTTCTGTGCCAGGGCTTCTTCCACATCCTTCAGCGTGATGGCCATCTGATCTCTCCCTTGTCTCAAGATCCGTTCCCGTCGAGCCGAGCAAGATAGTCCGATCCGGCCGGGCTGGCAAAGACCCGGTTCGGCCGATCCGACCGGGGGGGATGGCTTCGGCAAAGCGTTTTGGTGGGCGGGGCGCTCCTGCTATGGTTGCGGGCTGGCCGGATTTCGACACAGGGGGATGCATGGCTGATTCGGTGCTGATGGAGCTGGACGACGGGGTGCTCACTGCCACCCTCAACGAGCCCGATACGATGAACGCGCTCACCGAGGGCATCACGGCAGGCATCTTCGCCGCCGTCGAGCGCGCCAACGAGGACGACGTGCGCGTTTTGCTGCTTACGGGCAACGGTCGCGGCTTCTGCGCGGGGGCCGCGGTCGGCAGCCTGGGCGGCGGTGGCGGCGCGCCGAGCCGCAAAGCCCGGCTGGATCAGCACGGCAGCTCGGCCCGCACCGTGGAAGCCTTCTCGTCCTGCGAGGTGCCGATCATCGCTGCCGTGAACGGCGTTGCGGTGGGCGCGGGGTTCGGCATCGCCACCTGCTGCGACGTGCGGATCCTGGCGGAGTCGGCACGCATGGGCTCCATCTTCATCAAGCGCGGACTCGCCTCGGACTACGGGGTCGCCTACTGGCTGCCCCGGATCATCGGCATCGGCCGGGCCTTCGATCTGATGTACTCGGGCGAGATTCTGGACGCGGCCACGTGCCTCTCCCTCGGTCTCGCGAACCGTGTGGTGCCGGACGAGGCACTGCTGGCCGAGGCGACGGCGTACGCGCGCATGATCGCCGATGGCCCGCCGCTCGCGTACACGCTGGCGCGACGCATGCTGCAGCGCTCCGGCGAAAAGTCGCTCGCCGACTTCGCGGAGTACGAATGGACCAACCAGCGCCTGCTGCTGACTACCAAGGATCTGAGAGAAGGCTTTGCCTCCTTCATGGAGAAGCGCCCACCGAAGTTCACCGGTGAGTAGGAAGGACAGGAAGTACGCCCGCAGGGATTGGGCATCGGCGCGGCTCCCGCGTATCCTTGCCCGTTCGATTTTCTGGGAGATGAGCAGCCATGAGTGATGACCTGAAGGCGTTCCGCGAAGAGGCCCGGGCCTGGATTGCCGACAACTTCCCCGCCTCCCTGAAAGGCAAGGGGGTCGGCATGGAAGAAGCGGTCGGCGGCGACGATCTGGAGACCTGGCGGGAGCGGCTCGCGTCGCGGGGCTGGGGCGCGCCAACGTGGCCGAAAGAGTACGGCGGCGGTGGGTTCTCCCATCCCCAGGCGAAGATCATCAACGAGGAGCTGACCGCCGCGGGCGCGTTCAACCACATCCCGATGGTCACCGGCATGGGCATCACCATGGTGGGACCCACGGTGCTCGAGTACGGCACCGAGGATCAGAAGGCGCGCCATCTGCCGGGGATTGCCAGCGGCAGGGTGCGCTGGTGCCTGGGTCTGTCGGAGCCGAACGCAGGGTCCGACCTGGCGGGGTTGTCCACCAAAGCGGAGGACAAGGGCGACCACTTCGTGCTCAACGGTCAGAAGATCTGGACCTCCGGCGCGGACATTTCCCAATGGTGCGGGGCGGTGGTACGCACGGACCCGAAGGCGGCGAAACGGGACGGCATCAGCTTCGTCATGCTGCCCATGGACCAGCCCGGAGTGGAAACCCGGCCGATCCGTCTGATTGCCGGCGCATCGCCGTTCTGCGAGACCTACTTCAACGACGCCATCGCGGAGAAGCGCGACCTGCTTGGGGATCTGAACGACGGCTGGAGCGTGGTGAAGCGTCTGCTGCAGCACGAGCGGCAGAGCCAGACCGGTGCCCGGGGCGCATTCAGCGGCGCCAAGCCGACCCCGATCCAGGAGCAGGCCAGGCAGTACGCCGGCACCAACGCGGACGGCACTCTGGCGGATACGGATCTGCGCCTGCGCCTCGCCGACCACCTCATGGACTCGAAGGCGCACGGGCTCACCATCGCCCGGATTACGGCCGAAGCGAGAGGCAACGTGGAGGTGAGCGCGGCGGCGTCCATTCTCAAGAACTCCGCGACGCACGTGGCGCAGACGCGATCGGAGCTCCTGGTGGAGCTCATGGGCAGCCAGGGTATCGGCTGGGAAGGGGCCGCATTCAAGGATGCGGAGCTAGCCGTGGTGCGCGAGTGGCTCGGCGGTAAGGCCATGTCCATCTACGGTGGCTCCTTCGAGATCCAGAACAACATCATCTCCAAGAACATCCTCGGCCTGCCCGAGACGACCCAGAAAGGTTAGCGATCATGGCAGCACTGACAGAAGAACAATCCATGCTCAGAGACCAGGCTACCGCCTGGGTCACGGAGCAGGCCCCCGTGCAGAAATTCCGCGAGATGCGCGATGCCGGCACGCCGCAGGGCTTCACGCCGGTCACCTGGGAAGCGATGGTGGAGATGGGCTGGACGGGCATCCTGGTGCCGGAAGCCTACGGTGGCTCGGACCTCGGCTACCTCACTTTCGGGGTCGTCCTCGAGCAGCTTGGCCGTCAGCTGGTGGCATCGCCCCTGTACGCCTCCGCTCTGGTCGGCGCCAGCGCCCTTCTGCTTGGCGGCAGCGACTCGCAGAAGCAGCGTCTGCTGCCCAAGGTGGTCGACGGGAGCGAGATTCTCACCCTGGCCGTTGACGAAGGGCCTCGCCACGCGCCGGCGGCGACGGCGCTCGAGGCCGTGCGTGCCGGCGATGGCTTCAAGCTGAGCGGCACCAAGACCTTCGTTCCCGAGGGCATGGCGGCCACCACGCTGATCGTGGCGGCGCGAACCAGCGGCGCGCCCGGCACGCTCGACGGCATCACCCTGTTCCTGGTGCCGACCTCGGCGGCGGGGGTGTCCCGCGAGCGGCTGGTGACCATGGACAGCCGGGGCTATGCCAACGTCACCTTTGACGGGGTCGCCGTCGGGACCGATGCGGTGCTCGGCGCGGTGGATCAGGGCGGGCCGCTGCTCGAAGGGGTGCTCGACCGGGCCCGGGCCGGACTCGGGGCGGAAATGCTAGGCACCGCGGCCCAGGCTTTCGACATGACCCTCGAGTACCTGAAGACCCGGGAGCAGTTCGGCCGGGTGATCGGCTCTTTCCAGGCGCTCGGTCACCGGGCGGCGGGGCTGTTCACCAAGATGGAGCTCGCGCGCTCCTGCGCGGAGGCGGCACTGCAGGCCATCGATGCCGGTGACCAGGACGTGGCCGAGCTCGCGTCCCTGTCCATGTGCAAGGTGGGCGACTTCCTGCACGAGATGTCGAATCAGCTGATCCAGATTCACGGTGGGATCGGCATGACGGACGAGTTCGACGCCGGGTTCTATCTGAAGCGGGCCCGGGTACTGGAAACCCTGTACGGCAACCAGGCGTACCACCGGGACCGGTACGCGCGTCTGCTCGGCTTCTGATCTGAACGTGTTGCGCCCGGTTGACCGGGTGCATCACGCTCAGCCGCGAAGCGCCGGCATCACGCCGTCGATGAAATTGGCGGCGGCGAGCTGTGCGTCCTCTGAGCCGGCGGAGCGGAAGGCCGGGCCGGCGACGAACACCTTGTCGATCCCGAGATCCCGAATCTCGGCCAGCCGATCGATGCAGTGATCTCGGCCGCCAACGATGGCGAAGCTGTCCATGAACTCGTCGGTGAGTACGGTGGTCTGGTCGCCGTCCGCCTGGGCGTGCTTGTTCATGTCGTAGCGGTCGTGGACGTTGTGGAACACCTCGCTCTGGCTGGCATCGGCGGGGCCCGAGACGGTGCCGTGCATGACCGAGAAGCGGGCGAAGAGGCTCGTGCCCGCCCGGGCCAGGGCGCGGCCCGTGGCGGGATCGTCGTGGCAGGCCACGTTCAGATAGGCGCCGAACTCGAGCGTGTCCGGATCCCGGCCCACTTCCTGGGCAGCCGCCCGGGCCGTATCGATCCCCCACATCAGCCGTTCCTTTGCTGCCCCCAGGGCGAACATGATGCGGTCCGCATGGCGGGCTGCGGCACCGATCACCCGGGGGCCGGTGGCGGCCACCTCGACCGGCACCTTGGCGAGCCGGCCCGCCCAGCGGATGGCGCTGGCGTCCGGCGCTTCGGCGAGGCCCAGGGTCTCCACGGGGGGTGCCATCTCGTCGACGATACCGGCGAGGGCGAAGTCGACCTCGTCGCCGCGCAGATAGGCCTGCAGGGCGATCAGGTAGTTCTCGAACCACTTCAGCCGTGCCGGAGCGCGGCCGAGGTGCGCGAGCGCGCTGTCACCCCGGCCGATGCCGAGCACCATGCGTCCGTCCGAGACGTTCTGCACGGTCATGGCCGCGCAGGCGGTGACGGCGGGTGCGCGGGTGACGGTATTGGTCACCGACGTCATCACCCCGAGACGCTCGGTGGCCTGACCGGCGAGCGCGAGGCTCACATAGGGATCGGTGGCGAGATTCTGCGAATCCACCGTGCTGATGCCGTCCCAGCCGTCGGTTTCCGCCTCCCGGGCGAGCTCGGGAAAGCGTCGAGGCGAGGTGGCCGCCGATGTCCAGAATTCCATTGGTTCTTCCCCTTCGCGGTTCGCGCCGCTCGTCAGTCTTTCGGAATGTTCTCGTAGTAGGGCACCGCGATGTTCGCCTCGGACGACGTGTCGCCGACCATGGCCCGGGTGACGGGGTGCACCACGTCCGGGTCCGTGGTGATGTTGATGCACGCCGGTCCCGACTGCGCCTGGGCTTCGCGGATGGCCGGCTCGATGTCCTCGAGCCGGTTGATATTGGCGCCCCAGGCGCCGAGGGCGGTGGCGACCTCGTCGTAACGCGAGCTTGCGAGCGCCACCGCGCTGCGCCGGTTCGCGCCGTAGACGAGATCCTGACCGTGCTGGGACATGCCCCAGCAGGCGTTGTTGAGCACCACGGTCAGGATCGGCAGCTCGTGGCGCACCATGGTGTCGAACTCCTGAAGGTGGAAACCGGCGGCACCGTCGCCGCTGAACACGGCAACCCGTGAGCCGGGCAGTGCCACGGCGGCGCCGATCGCCATGCCCGGGCCGCAACCCAGGCAGCCGAGATAGCCGTTGGACATGAAACGTCCCGGTCCGGCGGCACGCAGGTGCATGTCGCACCACGCGCTCGACTCGCCGCCGTCGGTGATGAGGGTGGTGTCCGGATCGAGCGCGGTGACCGCCGCCTTGGCTGCATGGTAAGGGTGCAGCATGCCCGGGCGGGTCTCGGCCGGCTGTTCCTCGAACGGCTCTTTCGCGGCCTGCTTCAAAGCCTTCAGGCGCTCGGCCCAGCGTGAAAAGTCGGGCCAGTCGCCGCCGGCGGCGTCGGCCAGCGCCTCGAAGCTGGCCGCACAGTCCGCCACCACCGCCAGATCCGCGGCGCGCAGCCGGCCGATCTCGGCGGCGTCCTGGTCGATCTGAATGAGCGTCGCGTCTTTCGGCACGATGCTGCCGCTGCGGCCGCCGGTGTACAGTCCCTGACGTGCGCCGGCGAGCACCACCACGTCCGGCGGCGTTCCGGTCATGGTGGCGGCACCCACGGCGCCGGTTCCGCCGCCGTACTGGGGGTGGTCCGCGGGCAGCAGGCCGTGGGCCTTCGAATTGGTGACCACGGGGATGCCGCTTGCCTCGACGAACCGACGCAGCGGTGCGGCGGTGCTCGAGAGAATGGTGCCGCCGCCGGCGACGATCAAGGGTCGGGTCGCGCCCCTCAGGAGCTCGAGCACCTTCTGCACCGTGGCGGGTGCGGGCGCGGGCGCGTGGTGGCCGAACACGCCGTCCGACGACGTCACAGGCATCGCCTGCCGCTTGGCAGGCGCGAACATCACATCAATGGGAATGTCCAGAAAGACCGGTCCGGGACGGCCGTGCCGGGCGATGCGCATGGCCTTCTCGATGAGGTCCGGCACGCGCTCCGGATGAGTGATGCGGTGCGCCCACTTGCAGGCCGGGGTGGCCATTGCTACCTGATCGAAGCCGCCCTGCAGAGGATTCGTCTCCGCTTCCCTGAGCGGCGGCGAGCCGGCAAAGAACAGGGTGGGGATGGCGTCGAGATAAGCGGAGACCATGGGTGTGAGCCCGTTTGTGAAACCGGGTCCGGCTGTGATGACGGCCACGCCGACGCCGCCGTTGGTGACCCGCGCGTAAGCGTCCGCGGCATGTCCGGCGGATGCCTCGTGGCGCGTGTCGATGATCCGGATGCCTTCGTCCGGTGCGGCGACGAGAAATGCATCCAGGTGTCCGCCATGCAGCGCGAAGACGTGCTTCACCCCCAGCCGGGCCAGTGTCTGCGCCATGAGGGCGCCGCCGGTCAGTTCGCTCATCGCTCTCGTCCCTCTGTGGTCCCTGTCTTGAGGCTCGCTCAAGCCCGGCGCGCTTGCAAGGTGTTCTGGACAGTCCGGTGACGGGCACACTACGGTTGCCCCGTGGAGGTGAGGCCATGAACGATCAGCCGCGCCCGCAGGAGGATTTCGTAGAAGCCCACCTCAAGCGCAACATCCTGGTGCAGCTCGGGCACGGCATGCTCGGGCAGACCGGTTTCCGCCTGATCGTCGCGCCCACCTTCATGCCGGCCTACCTCTTCGCGCTGTCCGGCTCCGAGTTCTTCGTGGGTCTCGCCCGCTCCCTGCAGGCCGTGGGTCAGGTGCTCACCCCCATGCTCGGGGCCTCTCTCATCGGCCATCGCCGGCGCATGCTGCGGGTGACCCTCATTGCCGGCGGGCTGATGCGTCTGCAGATTCTGCTGCTGGCGCTTTCGGGGCTGTTTCTGGGGGCGAGCAGGCTCACGCCCTATGCGGTGGTGGTGTTCCTGACGCTGATGGGCTTCTTTCAGGGCATTCAGGGGGTGACCATGAACAGCCTGCGTGCGAAGGTCATTCCCGTGCACCGACGCGGTTTCGTCTCGGGCTGGCGCAACTTCCTGTCCGGTATGACGACGGCGCTGGTCTCTTACTTCGCCGGGTCCTACCTCATCGACAACGAGGTGCTGGGTGACGGCTACTCGGCGCTCTTTCTCGTCGCCTTCGTGATCACCACTACGGGCCTCGTCTGCCTCGCGTTCACGGCGGAGCCGGCAGCGGAAGAGGTACTCGAGCGGCGCAACGTCCGGCAGAGCTTTCAATCGATGCCGGCCCTGCTCAGGGACAATCCCAACTTCGCGCGCTTCTTCGTGGTCAGCGCCCTGGGTGCATTCGGACGCATGGCCATGCCGTTCTACGTGCTCTACGCCGGCACCCGGATGGAGGTCTCCGGCGCCATGCTCGGCGTGCTGACCACGGTGTGGATGCTCACCAGCACCGTCGCCAACCTCTTCTGGGGAAACGTGGCGGATCGGCACGGCTTCCGTATCGTGATGATCGCAACGCTCATTCTCTGGTCGCTGGCGCATCTGGAGCTGCTGCGAGCGGTGAGCGTGCCCGGTCTGGTGCTCTTCTTCGTGGTCGTCGGCACGGCGACCGGCGGGTTCGTGCAGGCCCGGCAGAACCTGGTGCTGGAGCTCGGTGCCGAGGCGGACATCCCCATGCGGGTGGCGGTCTCGAACATGGCCGTCAGCTTCATCGGCACCATCGGTCCGCTGCTGGGCGGCCTGGTCGCGACCCTGTTCGGCTATCCCGCGGTGTTCATCGCCTGCATCGTGCTGCAGACGGCGGCCGCCGTGATTCTGATCGGCTGGGTTGTCGAGCCCCGGGGGGTGCCGGTGAACGTTCCCCTCGACGACGAGGGTGAGGACGACCAGCCCTGACGCGGGCTCAGCTCTTCTCGATCAGGTTCTTCAGCGCATCGCAGTGTCGGACGCGTTCCTCGGTCGTCCGGCCGAGGAAGCCGACGTTGAGGTCGGTCACCCCGGCCTCTCGATAAGCCTGAAGCCGGTCGCGCACGAACGGCTCGGGCCCGACGAGAGAAGTGGCATCCAGATAGCGCTGCGGCACCGCGGCCTCCGCTTCCGACTTGCGGCCCGAGAGGAAGAGCTCCTGAATCGTCTCCGCTTCCTGCTCGAAGCCGTACTTGCGGAAGATCTGGTTGTAGAAGTTCTTCTCCTTCGCGCCCATACCGCCCACATAGAGTGCCGTGTGTGGTCGTGCCATGTCCCGATAACCCTCGAGCCCCTCGCCGATGGCGACCGAAGCGCCGGCAAAGACGCGCAACGGCGGCAGCGCCGGGTCGCGCTTCTCGAGACCGCGCTTCAGCGCCGCGCCCCAGACCGCATCGGCACCCTCTGCCATGAAGAACGCCGGCAGCCAGGCGTCGGCAATCTCGGCCGTCATCTCCACGCTCTTCTCGCCGAGGGTCGCCAGCGCCACCGGAATGGCATCGCGGTACGGGTGATTGATGATCTTCAGCGGCTTGCCGAGGCCCGTGCCCTGATCGGCCGGCAGCGGGATGCGGATCTCCTTCCCGTCGTAGGTGAGCTTCTCTTCGCGCTTCCAGACCTTGCGGCACACATCCACCGTCTCGCGCATTCTGGTCAGAGGCGCGGTGTAGGGCACCCCGTGGAATCCCTCGATCACCTGCGGACCCGAGGCGCCGAGGCCGAGCATGAAGCGGCCCTCACTGAGGGCGTCCAGACCGGCCGCCGTCATGGCCAGCACGGTGGGGGTGCGGCTGTAGACGTTGAGGATCCCGGACGCGATGGTGGCGCGGGTCGTCTTCGCCGCGAAGTAACCCATGGCGCTGACGCTGTCGAAGGAGTAGGACTCAGCGAACCACAGCGTATCCACGCCGGCCTTCTCCAGCGCCTGGACCTCCTTCACGACCCCCGTATAGCTGCCCGTGTAGTGCACGCTCGTGGAGATTCTCATCTTCGCTCCCTTGCTGGCAGGCTCTGAATCGTCCGCATGCTAATCCTTCCGTGCGGGATGTATAGTGCAGGACGGGTATGGATGCGGAGAAAGATGATGGGTGAGCGATACGGCGACGTCGAGGTGACGGATCAGGGGGGCTACGTGACGCTGGTGGAGATTCAGCGGGCGCCCAACAACTTCTTCGACGTGGACCTGATCCAGAGCCTGGCCACGGCATTCGAGGACCTGGACGAGAACCCGGATTGCCGCGCCATCGTGCTCGCCTCAGAGGGCAAGCACTTCTGCGCGGGCGCGAACTTCGGCGCCCCCCGGGACCAGGCGGAGCGGGGCTCACGGACCGCTGAGGGGGGCAACCCGCTCTACCGGGAGGCGGTGCGTCTGTTCCGAAACAAGAAGCAGGTGATCGCTGCGGTGCAGGGCGCCGCCGTCGGCGGCGGTTTCGGCCTGGCCATGTTCCCGGATTTCCGGGTCGGCTGTCCGGAGGCGCGCTTCACCGCTAACTTCGTGAAGCTCGGGTTCACGCCGGGATTCGGTCTCACCCACACTCTGGCTCGCATCATCGGGCAACAGGCGGCGGCGGACCTTTTCTACACCGGCCGGCGGATGGGCGGCGAGGAGGCCCGCACGGTGGGCATACTCGACCGTCTCGTCCCCCAATCCGAGGTGCGCAAGGAAGCCATCGCCTATGCCCGAGAGATCGCCGAGAACGCACCGCTCGCGCTCATGTCGGTGCGAAACTCGCTGCGCGGGGACCTGGCGGATGCCGTGCAGCGGGCGACGGATCTGGAAGGCGCCGAGCAGTTCCGGCTGCAACGGACGAACGATCACAAGGAAGGCGTGAAGGCGGTGGCCGAGCGGAGGCCCGGTAACTTCACCGGCACCTGACGGCGCCCGATCGACTTGGCGTCCGACAATCCCGGATCGCGCCGGCGTATCTTCGTCGGCTGGCGCATGGTGGCGGCGGCGTTCTTCGTCGACTTCGTCGCGGTCGGGTTCTTCTTCTACTCCTACGGCGTCTTCTTCAAGGCGATGGCTGCGGAGTTCGGCGACTCCCGTCTGGGGGTCGCCCTCGGCTTGACCGTGACCAGCGCGGTGGGCGCGCTCGCAGCGCCCATGCTCGGTCGGGCCCTGGACACCTACCCCCTGAAGTGGGTCATCTGCACCGGGGCCACGTCCATGGCAATCGGTTTCCTGGCGCTGAGCCAGGTGGAGACGCAGCTGCAGTTCTATCTGGTGCTGGGACTCTTCATCGGCTTCGGGGCGAGCAGCATGGGCAATCTCGCTACCAGCAAGCTGGTCGCCAACTGGTTCGACCGCCGAAGGAGCCTGGCGCTCGGTATCGCATCCACCGGCGTGTCGCTTTCGGGTGTCGTGATGCCGTACGTGAGCGCGCAGATCATCGGCAGCTACGGGTGGCGGACCGGCTTCGTGGTCTACGGTCTCTTCGCCGCGCTGGTGGTGGTGCCGGTGGTGCTCAGGCTGGTGATTTCGCATCCGCGGGACGTGGGGCTGCGCCCGGACGGCGCCATGCACCATCAGGCGGAAGGGGATGCGCATCCGGTCGTGCACGCGCCGCGACTGACCCTGCGAGCGGTCGCGAGCGACCGCAACTTCTGGGTCATCGTGCTCACGCTGTCGCTGCTCTTCTGCTGCATGAGCACCACGCTGACTCACATGGTGCCGAGGCTGACGGACATGGGGCACAGCCTGTCCCTGTCCTCCCTGGTCATGTCGCTGTGCGCGGGCGCCGGGGTAGCAGGCAAGCTCACGTTCGGCTGGCTCGGCGACCGGGCGCCGGTGCGGCGCATCCTGCTGCTGGTGATCCTCACCCAGTTGGCGGGGCAGGTCGTGATGTTCAACGCCGCCGCTCTCGTCTGGTTCGCTCTGGGGGCGGCATTGTTCGGGTTCGCGGTCGGCGGCGTGGTGCCCATGCAGGGAACCATCGTCGGGCGCACCTACGGATCGGAGCGCTTCGGTGCGGTCCTCGGCCTGATGCGCCCGGCCATGTTTCCGATTCAGATCGCCGGGGTGCCGTTCGCCGGCTGGGTCTACGACACCACGGGCTCTTATGCGCTGGCGTTTCAAGCCCTGTTCGTGCTCTACGGGATCGCGGTGCTTGCGGTCTCCTTCTATCGGGCACCACGGCCGCAGCTTTAGCCGTGTCAGACGATCTTCGACTCTCCTCTGCCCCAGTAGCGGTCCTTGAGCAGCCGCTTGTAGAGCTTGCCCGTGGGCAGCCGCGGCAGCTCGGGCTCGAAGTCCACCGAGCGCGGGCACTTGTAGTGGGCGATGTGCTCGCGGGCGTACGCGAGCAGCTCCTGCTCGACCTCGGGTGATGGCTCTACCCCCTCGGCGAGCTGCACCACGGCTTTCACTTCCTCGCCCATCTCCTCGTTCGGTACCCCGATCACCGCCACGTCCGCGATCTTCGGATGCATGGTCAATGCGTCCTCGATCTCCTGAGGGTAGATGTTGACCCCGCCCGAAATGATCATGAAGGTCGCCCGGTCCGTCAGGAACAGGTAGCCGTCCTCGTCTAGGTAGCCGACATCGCCGAGCGCCGACCAGTTCGGGTGCTCGGGATGCTGGGTGCTCTTCGTCTTTTCCGGGTCGTTGTGGTACTCGAACGCGACCGCCGGCTGCTCGAAGTACACGATACCGGCCTCGCCGACGGGCAGCTCGTGACCTTCCTCGTCACAGATGTGCAGAACCCCGGAAACAGGCAGGCCGACGGTGCCCGGCTTGTTGCGCCAGGCTTCCGGTGTGACGTGGGTCATGCCGTTGGCTTCGGTGCCGGCGTAGTACTCGTAGATGACGTCGCCCCACCAGTCGAGCATGGCCTGCTTGACCTGCCTGGGGCACGGGGCCGCCGCGTGAATCGCCACCTTGAGACTGGAGAGGTCGTACTGGCTGCGGTCCACGTCCAGCTTCAGCATGCGCGCGAACATGGTAGGGACCCACTGGCTGTGCGTCACCCGGTAGCGCTGGATGCTCTCCAGCGCATCGAGCGCATCCCAGCGCGGCATCATCACCACCGTACCGCCGAGGGACTGAGTCGCGAGCGAGAAAGCCAGCGGGGCGGAGTGATACAGCGGCGCGGGCGACAGATAGACCGTGTGCTCATCGAATCCCCACAGCGCCTTCTGCATGAGACCCATCATGTTGTTCGGGTCGCTGATGCTCTGCTCCGGGAGCGGGCGCTTGATGCCTTTCGGCCGTCCCGTGGTGCCGGAGCTGTACAGCATGAGCGCCCCCTGAGGCTCCTCCGCGAGCGGCTCTGCCGGGTACCCGGCGATGGCCTGCGCATAGTCTTCGAAGCCCGCATGCCCGCCATCGAGCGACAGCCAGGTTTCGCACCTGGGCGCGTAGTCTTTGAGCCCGTCCGCGGCAGCCAGGGCGGCGGAGGTGATGAGCACCCGCGCATTGCAGTCGTCGACTATGTAGCCCGCTTCCTCGGTGGTCAGGTAGCGATTGACCGCGGTGATGTAGAGCCCTGAGCGCAGCGCGGCCCAGACGATCTCGAAGTAGGGCAGCCGGTTCTCCATGAACAGCGCCACATGGTCGCCACGCTCGAGCCCCTTGGCGCGGAACAGCTGCGCGAGCTGGTTGGAACGGTCGTCGAGCTCGCGGTACGTGACGGCGGTACCGGTGGTGGACTCGATGACGGCCGGCTTGTCCGGCGTGACGTGCGACCAGTGCCCTGGATACATGCGGCTCCCCTTCAGTCAATGCAGTGCGCGAGGATACCCCAGTTGCTCGCCGCGCTGCGTTGACGATTGTGACGGGGTGTCATTATAATAAGGGCGGCGGCGTCGTCATCATCCCCATCCCCAGTGGCGCCGAATCTCCGGAGAGGAATCATGATTGAGATCAACGTCAACGGCACCGCGCGGACGGTGGACGTGTCGCCCGACACACCGCTGTTGTGGGTGCTGCGCGAGAACCTGGGACTCACGGGCACGAAGTTCGGTTGCGGCATCGCCCAGTGCGGCGCCTGCACCGTGCACCTGAACGGTCGGCCCATCCGCGCCTGCGTCACTCCGTTGAGTGCGGCGGCGGGCGGCGAGGTCACCACCATCGAGGGCATCCGGGACGGTGACGCGCTGCACCCCGTGCAGCAGGCATGGATCGAGCATCAGGTGCCTCAGTGCGGCTACTGCCAGTCGGGGCAGATCATGTCTGCGCTGGCGTTGCTTGCCAGCAACCCCAACCCGGACGACGAGGCCATCAATGCCGCCATGAGCGGCAACATCTGCCGATGCGGGATGTACGGGCGGATACGGGCGGCGATCAAGTCGGTCGCCAGGGTCGAGCACTTCGACCCCGCGGCAGCAGAGGAGGTGCAGCATGGGTAAGTGGACGCGACGCGGACTCATCACCGCCGGGGTCGTCGGCGGCAGCGCGCTGGTGGTCGGGGTGGCCATCCGACCCGGGCACCGATCCCCGAAGCTCGCGCCGCTCGTCACCGAGCCGGACGAGTCGTTGATCGGCGCCTGGGTGAAGATCGGTGCGGACAATGGGGTGACCGCCATCGTCCCGCATTCCGAGATGGGGCAGGGGGCGCAGACCGCGCTCGCGCAGATGCTCGCTGACGAGCTCGACGCGCGCTGGGAGGACGTGTCCTTCATGGAGGCGCCGCCGGAGGACGCGTACGCCAACTACCTGCTCGGCCGGGGTTATCTGCTGGCCGGTGTCCAGATTCCTCAGCCCCTGGTGGGTACTGTCGACGGCGTCTTCCTGCAGGTGGCCAAGCACATGCACCTGCAGATCACCGGCGGCAGCATGAGCGTGCGAGCCACGGGGCAGTACGGCATGCGGGCAGCCGGTGCGGGTGCCCGCGAGCTCCTGATCCGCGCCGCCGCCGATGCCTGGTCCGTGCCGGCGGGCGAGCTCACGGCTCGAGAAGGGCAGATCGAGCACGCCGGCAGCGGTAAGCGCGCGCCGTTCGCCGAGTTTGCGGCGGCGGCGGGCCGGCTGACCCCGTCGGCCACACCGAAGCTCAAGGCACGCGATGATTTCCGCATCATGGGAGTGAGCAAACCGCGCTTCGACATCCCGGCCAAGGTCGACGGCAGCGCCCGATTCGGCATCGATGCCAGCGTGCCGGGCATGCAGGTCGCGACCATCATGGCCGCACCCGTGTTCGGGGCGAAGGTCGCATCCCTGGATGACTCCGCTGCCCGCGCGATGCCGGGGGTGACCGACGTCGTCCGGCTGGAGGACGCCGTGGCCGTGGTCGGTGCCGGTTACTGGCCGGCAAAGCAGGGTCTTGGCGCGCTGAAGGTGACCTGGACCGAGCCGGAAGGGACGCGCATCGATCAGGAGCAGATCTTCGCGCAGTTCGATGCGGACATGGAGAAGTCGGTCGCGAACGGCAACGAGAAGTCGGACGTGAAGAAAGGCGACGTGAGCGCCGCGCTCGCCGGGGCAGCAAGTAACGTCGAAGCGACCTATCGCGTGCCCTATCTGGCGCACGCCTGCATGGAGCCGATGAATGCCACGGTGGCCATCGACGGGGAGACCTGCGAGGTCTGGATCGGGTCCCAGAATCCGCTGGCCACGCGTTACTCCGTGGCGGAGGCGCTCGACATGGATGCGGAGAACGTCACCGTGCACAATCATGTCATGGGTGGCGGCTTCGGGCGCCGGTCCATCGACGACGCGGCCGTGCAGGCGGCGCTGATCGCCAGAGCGGTGGGCACGCCGGTGAAGCTGATCTGGTCCCGCGAGGAGGACGTCCGGCACGACCACTACCGACCTGCGATCACCAGTCGCTTCAAGGCCGGGCTGGATGCCGACGGAACTCCGGTGGCCTGGGAGAACCAGTACGTGGACAAGCACGAGCCCGTCGAGGCGCCGCTCATTCCTTACGCGGTCCCGAACGAGCACATCCACTACGCAGACTCACCGACGCACGTTCCGTTCGGGCCGTGGCGAAGCGTGGATCACTCTCAGCACGGCTTTTTTACGGAGTCGTTCATTGACGAGCTGGCCAATGCGGCCGGCCGCGATCCGTACGAGTATCGTCGGGCGCTCCTCGCCGAAGCGCCGAGGCATCGACGGGTGCTGGAGACGGCGGCGCAGAAAGCCGGTTGGGGCGCATCGCTCGGTAAGGGACGCGGGCGCGGTATCTCCCTACAGACCTCCTTCGCGACGATCGTCGCTCAGGTGGTGGACGTGAGCGTGACCAACGGCAAGGTGAAGGTGGACCGGGTGGTCTGTGCGGTGGACCCGGGCTTTGCGGTCAACCCGAACGGTCTCACGGCGCAGATGGAGTCGGGCATCATCTACGGTCTCACTGCCGCGCTCTACGGCAATATTCAGATTCAGGATGGCGCGGTGGTGCAGTCGAACTTTAACGACTATCAGATGGTGCGCATGAAGGATGCGCCCGAGATCGAGGTGCACATCGTGGAAAGCGACAACCTGCCCGGTGGGGCGGGCGAGCCGGGCACTCCGGGTATCGGTCCGGCGCTGGCCAACGCGATCTTCGCGGCCACCGGCACGCGGATCCGGCAGCTGCCGATCAGCCAGTACGATCTCGGCTATACGGTGGATGAGCCGGTAGAGGTGATCTGATCCGTCGTCAGTCGGCCGCTGGCTGTCCTTGGAAGCGGCCGGCTGATCATCGAACGCACGAATGTCGTGAGGCTGCCCTACGTTGCTGAGGTGATAGTATCGAGTCCAGACAACAAGCAGGCGACGCCGCGTGGCCAGATCCGAACACCATCCGAACGGCTTGATTCACTACAACCCGCAGCTCGCCTACAAGGGGTACACGCTGTTCAGTGCCAACGCGAAGGACGCCTATCTGATCGACATGGACGGCCGTTTTGTCCACAGGTGGTCCTGCGACCTGGGCATCAACAACCCGACACTTCTACCGAACGGAAGCCTGATTGCCCTTGCGATGCCGTCGGAGACTGTCGAGGGCCAGCGTGGCCTGAATGGGCAGTCCGCGGCCTGCTATGAGCTGGACTGGGACAGCCACATCACCTGGCGATACGACGATCCCTGGATTCACCACGACTACCAGCGTCTGCCGAACGAGAACACGCTTCTGGTGAAGTGGATGGACATGCCGAAGTCGCTGGTAAGCAAGGTGAAGGGCGGGTACCACGCAGAGGATGACGACCCGAAAGCCATGCTCGGCGACGTCGTCATCGAGGTCACCCCCGACGGCGAAATCGTGAAGGAGTGGAAGTCCTGGCAGCACTTCAACCCGAAGACGGAGGTGACGGGGCCTCTCTACCATCGCAAGGAGTGGAGCCATTGCAACTCCATTTCGCTCGCACCGAATGGCGACTGGTTGATGAGCTTCAGAAAGCTCGACAGCATCATGCAGATCAACCCGAAGTCGGGGAAGATCCGCTGGAAGTGGGGAGATGGTGTAACCATCGCATCGCAGCATGACGTGAAGTACGCGACGGAGAACACCATCACGATCTTCGACAACGGGTGCTTCCGGAAGAGTGGCATGCAGTTTTCGCGCGCCCTGGAGATCGATGCGAAGACCAAAGAGGTCTTGTGGGAGTACGCAGACGACCCGCCTTTCTCGTTTTTCACGCTGATGGGGGGCAGCGCGGACGTGCTCCCGAACAACAACGTGCTGATCTGCGAGACCTCGAAAGGACAGTTCTTCGAGGTGACCCGCGACAGGAAGGTCGTGTGGGAATACATCAACCCGATGTTCATCAACAACCCGCGTCTGGGTGGTCGCATGAACATGGTGTTCCGCGCGCACCGCTACGGGCCGGACTATCCCGGATTGAAGGATCGCGATCT
>JASFLG010000009.1:0-23594 GCA_050118205.1 Pseudomonadales bacterium | reverse complement strand
ACAGCCCGCCCACCTCGTTGGAGAGCACCGGGGACCCGTGTGCAGAGAAGTAACCTGGCCCCACCGTATTGATCGCACACAGCGCGTCCGCGCCGCCGGCTACTGCCGCTTCGGCGATCTCGGCGATGTTGGCCGCGTTCGGGGTGAGCTTGGGAACCACCGGTATGTCGACGGCTGCCTTGACCGCTGCCGTGATCTCACGGACGAGCTCCGGGTCCTGGCCCATGGCCATGCCGTACCCCTTCGCGTGCGGACAGGAAAGATTCAGCTCCAGACCGTCCGAATGAGGCGCGAGCAGGCGCGCGACGGCGACGAACTCCTCGATGCTGCCACCGAATATGGACGTGAGCAGGAAACGGTCAGACGGCACGTCGAGACAGGCAAAGAGCTCGGCCGAACGCTCGGCGCCGGGATTGGTGAGACCCACGGCGTTCACGAAGCATCCCGGCGCGTACTGGCTGTACACCGGCTCGCGGTAGCCGGCCCGCGGCTGGGGACCGATACTCTTGGTGGTCATCACGCCGATCTCGGGGGCGTGCTGAAAGAGGTACTCGATGATCGGCACCGCCGTGGCGACAATGCCCGAGGGAATGGTGAACGGCCCGGAGAGGGTCTTTCCGAGAAAATCGATGCTCAAGTCGCGGGCAACTCCGGCGTTACGTTCCGGGGTGCGGATTCTACCCGCTCACTGACGCGGCCACCATCGCCGGCACCCTGGGCAGCTCGTCCGGATTCAACCGGCGCGCTGCCGGCAGAGCTCGTAGCGCTCGATGCTCGCTGCTGGCCAGTACTCGCTGCGCCGGTAGAACTCCTCCACCACCGGCGCGCCGTCACTCAGATCGACCCAGGGCTGCCTGGAGCCGGTGAAGATGTGGATGTCCGGCGGGCAGCGGTCCGGGTCATCCAGAGTCCCCACCCGGAGAAACTTAACAGCCTCTCCCGCACCACCGTAGTGACTCCAGAGAGCCACCTGACAGACCGGGCAGCGGAGGACGATCTGGCCGGCGCCGCTCTCGGAGGGCGTGTGCACGCGCTCTGGCTCGCCGGCAAGCACGGTGACCCCCTCCGACTCGACCATGGCGTTCAGCGCAAACGCGCTGCCCGTCTCCCGCTGGCACCATCGGCAATGACAGCAGTGCACGAACAGCGGTGCGATCTCCAACCGGTAGCGGACCGCGCGGCAGGTGCAGCCGCCTTCGATCGGCGCAAAGGCCTCGCTCACCGCCGTCATCCCCCCTGAAGACGCGGCAGCAGGAACACCTCCGCGCCCTCCGGGATCGGCACGTCGCGAATGTCGCGATAGATGTCGCCGTCAATGGATACGGCCACCCCCTCCTCCACCAGCGGCCCGAGACGCGGATAGCGCTCCACCAGACGGCGGAGCAGCTCGCGTACCGTGGTCGCTTCGACCTCCACCGAAGCCGCACCGTCGGCGGCGTCCTGAAAGCCGCTCGAGAGGCTCACGATCGGCACGGGTCTTCAGGCCTTCTGCTTCTCCTTGATCGCCTTCAGCACCCGCGGCGGCGACATCGGAATGTGAGTCAGCCGTACGCCCACCGCATTCGATACCGCATTGGCGATCGCCGCGAGCGGCGGCACGATGGACGTCTCTCCGACCCCGCGAATTCCGTACGGGTGGTTGGGATTCGGGATCTCGAGGATCTGCGTGTCGATGTACGGCAGGTCCGAGCAGACCGGAATGCGATAGTCGAGGAAGCTCGGATTCTTCAGCAGGCCATCCTCACCGTAGACGTACTCCTCGTTCAATGCCCAGCCAATGCCCTGCGCGGCACCACCCTGGAACTGACCTTCCACGTAGTCCGGGTGAATGGCCTTGCCCGCGTCCTGGATCACCGCGTAGCGGAGCACGCGCGTTCCTCCCGTCTCCGGGTCCACCTCGACGTCGCAGATGTGACTCGCGAACGACACGCCCGCACCGTCTGCCACCACCTCGTTGTGCCCGGCGATGGGGCCACCTGTCTGCGGTGACTTGCGGGCGATCTCGGCAAGCGTCAGCGGCGCCAGGTTGGAGTGCTCGACCCCCACCGCGTGCGCGGCGCCTTCCTTCCACTCCACCTCTTCCACCGGGATCTCCCACATCATGGCGGCCCGTTCCTTCAGCACGCCGATGGCCTGCCGGGCGGCGAAGATGGTGGCCATGCCGGAGGAGAACGTGCCCCGTGAGCCTTCCGTGGTGTCGTTGTGACCGAGCGACGCGGTGTCCGCCACGTTGCACTTCACCTTCTCGTAGGGAATGCCGAGCTCCTCGGCCGCGATGAGCGACATGGAGGCCCTGGCACCACCCACGTCCACGGTGCCGATGGTCAGGTTGACCGTGCCGTCCACGCCGATGTTCAGATCCGTGCAGGTCTGGCCGCCGAAGTTGAACCAGAAACCGCACGCCATGCCGCGACCCTGGTTCGGCCCGAGCTTCTCTTTCAGCTGCGGGTGGTTCTTCACCGCCTGCAGGGTAGGGCCGATACCGATGGGTCCGTACTTGGGACCGTAGGAAGCCCGGGTGCCTTCCTTCGCCGCGTTTCTGATGCGGAAATCCACGGGATCCATGCCGATGGCGCTCGCCACCAGGTCCATGGTGGACTCCACCGCGAATGCCGCCATCGGTGCCGACGGTGCACGATACGCAGCCACTTTCGGCCGGTTCACCAGCACGTCGTAAGCCACCGTCTTCACGTTCGGCAGGTCGTAGCAGGCGTATGCCGTCATCGCGCCGAGCATGCCCCAGGGTCCCGGGAACGGTCCGTCCTGGTAACGGAGCGTCGCGGAGGCGGCCGTGATGCGACCATCCCGCGTGGCGCCGATCTTCACGTCCATGGACGTGGAGCACGTCGGCCCGGAGCCCATGAACACCTCGTCCCGGGTCATCACCAGCTTGACCGGGCGGTTCGCCTTGCGCGACAGGGCGAGTGCGAGCGGCTCCATCCAGACGTGGGTCTTGCCACCGAAACCGCCACCGATCTCGGAAGACGTGACCTTGAGCTTCGCGATGTCCATGCCCAACAGCTCGGCGCAGACGCTGCGGAAGGTGAAGTGACCCTGCGTGGTCACCCACAGCTCACCCTGACCGTCCGGACCGACGCTGGCGAGGCAGGCATGGGGCTCGATGTAACCCTGATGGGTCTGCTCGGTCTTGTAGCTCTTCTCGATCACCACGTCGGCCTGGGCAAATCCCTCGTCGACGTCGCCGTGCCCGAACTGGGAGATGTTGGCGATGTTGGACGGCTTACCGTTCTGCTCGATGTGCGGCTGCACGATGGGCGCATCGTCGGCCATGGCCTGGTCCACGTCGGTCACGTGAGGCAGCACCTGATAGTCCACCTTGATGGCCTTCAGCGCCTTGCGCGCCGTGGGCTCGTCCACGGCCGCCACGGCGGCCACCGCGTGTCCGTGGTACAGGGCCCGGCCCCGCGCCATGCAGTTCTCGAGAATGTCGTAGTTGCCCCGATTGCCGTTGGTGAGATCCGGCATGTCCTCACAGGTGATCACGGCCTTGACACCCTTCATCTTCTCGGCCCGGGAGGTGTCGATCTTTTTGATCTTCGCGTGCGCGTGGGGCGAGCGCAGTACGCGACCCACGAGCTGTCCCGGGGCGAAGGTATCGGCGCCATAGCGGGCCCGTCCGGTGACCTTGTCCAGGCCATCGGGCCGTCGCGGACGGGTGCCGACGATCTTGAATTCCTGGTTGGTGAAGCTGGTTTCGGCCACTTTGAGTGTCCTCCTCGGTGTGTCTGTTCGGTGGTTTGTCGGCCGCGGGCGATGCGCGAGAACCGACCCGCCTACTTCCGGGCCGACTTCTTCCTGCCGGCCTGTTTCTTACTGGTCTTCTGGATCTCTTTGGCCGCTGCGTCCACTGCTCTTACGATCTTGTCGTAGCCCGTGCAGCGGCAGAGATTGCCTGCGAGGGCGTAGCGGATCTCCGTCTCGGTCGGGTTAGGGTTCTGATCGAGCAGCGCCTTGGCCGCTACCAGGAATCCGGGTGTGCAGATGCCGCACTGCAGGGCTGCGTGATCGAGAAACTTCTCCTGCAGCGGGTGCAGCTTGCTGCCATCGGCCAGGCCTTCCACGGTGCCGATCTTCCTGCCCTCCGCCTCGGCGCCGAGCACCAGGCAGGAGCAGACGAGCTGGCCGTCCATGGTGACGCTGCACGCGCCGCAGTCACCGGTGCCGCAGCCTTCCTTGACGCCGGTCAGGCCGAGCCGGTTGCGCAGAACGTCCAGCAGCGTCTCGCCCGGGTGGCAGACGAATTCCGCCGTATCGCCGTTTACCGTGGTCGAAACCGTTACTCCGCTCATCGCTTACCTCCCGCCCGCTCGTATGCAATCTTCGCTGCGCGCCGCGCCAGCACGCCGGCCACCTCCGTTCTGAACTCGATGGTGCCCCGCATGTCGTCGATGGGCTTGCAGGCCGCTTCGCAGGCCGCCGTCAGCGCAGCGAGGGCGTCGTCGTCGAGCTTCGTGCCGATGATCGCGTCTGCCGCCTCCGGTACCAGCACCACCGTGGGCGCCACGGCACCCAGGGCCACCCGTGCCTTCTTGATCTCGCCCTTGCCATTCAGCGTGAGGTTCACCCCGGCGCTGACCACCGCGATATCCATCTCGGTGCGGGGAATGAAGCGCAGGTAGGCGTCCGCCGAGCGCGGCTCCCGCTTCGGCAGCGTGATCGACTCGACAATCTCGCCTTTCTTCAGGGACGTCTTGCCCGGTCCCGTGGGAATTTTCTCCACTGCCACCGTTCGCCGGCCCTGGGGACCCACCACCGACACCTTGGCGTTCGCGGCGAAGAGCGCCGGCACGCTGTCGGCCGCGGGCGAGGCGTTGCAGAGGTTGCCGACCATCGTGCAGCGGCCCTGGATCTGGTCGGAGCCGATAAGGTTCGCTGCCTCCACCACACCGGGCCACGCCTTCTTCAGCGCCGAGCTTTTACCGAGCGCGGCTCCGGAGACGGACGCGCCGATCTTGAAGCCGCTCGCCGTTTTCTTGATGCCCTGGGTGGCCTCGATGCGTTTGATGTCCACGATCAGGTCGGGCTCGACCACGCCGCCCTTCATCCGGACCAGCAGGTCCGTGCCGCCGGCGAGCACAACGGCCTTGCCCTTTGCACCAGCGAGCAGCCTGGCTGCTTCCTTCGAGGACGTTGGAGCTTGATATTGCATTGGCAGACTGCCTCCCCCTAAGGCACGCGCCATCGGTCTCGCCGCAGGGCGCACCGGACGCTCGATTTGTTTTGGAACCGCCCGTCCCGGACGGACCAATGACTCTTACTCTTTTGCTGTTCGGGGTCAAGGTGCAGGCGGCCGTGGTGCTGCGCTCGCGCCCGTCGGTGCTATGCTCGCCGGCAGAACATCACGGGAGAGAATGATGGACATCCAAGACAAGGTGGTGGTGGTCACCGGCGCGGGCTCCGGTATCGGCCGGGCGCTGGCACGTGGGGCCGCCGCTCTGGGGGCGACCGCCGTGGTCTGCACGGACCTCGACGGGAACCGGGCAGCCGAGACCGCGTCGATGATCGGCGAGGGTGCCACGAGCGAGACGCTGGATGTGGCCGACGAGCGCGCGGTCGAGGCGCTGGTCGCCGACACCGAGGCCAACGTCGGGCCCATCGATCTCTTCATCTCCAACGCGGGCTACGGACAGGCCGGCGGGCTGGATCTGCCGACCGCAGACTGGATGCGCATGATGAACGTGCACGTCTGGGCGCACCTGGCGGCGGCGCGCGCGGTGATACCGCGCATGCTCGAGCGCGGTGGCGGCTACCTGCTGAACACGGCCTCCGCCGCGGGTTTGCTCACCCAGATCAACTCCGGCCCCTATGCAGTCTCCAAGCACGCAGCGGTGGCGCTCGCGGAGTGGCTCGCCATCAACTACGGAGATCGCGGCATCGGGGTCTCCGTGCTCTGCCCCCAGGCCGTGCGCACCAACATTCTCGGGCCCGACGCTGGTGGTGCACGACCCAAGGGGCAGGCGAGCTTCGATGGGGTGCTCGAGCCGGAGACGGTGGCGGATGAGTGCTTCGAGGCGATCCGCGAAGGACGCTTCCTGGTGCTCCCCCATCCCGAGGTGGCGACCTACTTCCAGCGCAAGGCGAGCGACTACGATCGCTGGCTGAACGGCATGCGCCGCTTCCGCGACCGGATCCAGGGCGCCTCGTAGCTATCAGCCGTTGGCTGATCCTAGGCGCCGCCCTCGGCCGCCTCGAGCTTCGCGGCAGCCTCTGACTCGGCGGCCTGGGCCGCGGCCAGGCGCGCCTCGAGCGCGTCGTACTCCTCGACAATGCCGTCGAGAAACGTGAGCATCTCTTCTTCCAGGGCGTCCGGATCGGCGCCCTCCGCTTCCCGGGCGGCGAACTCCGCATCCTTGGCGTCGAACTGCACGTCGAGCTGCTCGAGCTGCGAGCGGACCTCCTTCACCTCCTCGCGGGCGGCCTCCAGGCTGGTGCGCGCAGCCTCCGCGTCCACCGGGGGCTCAGGCGCGTCGATGGCCCGCGTCGCGACTGCCGCCGGAGGCGGAAACACGGCCGGCGCGGGGGAGACCGCGGGCGCGCTGCGGAACGGTTCGGGCCGTTCGATCGGGGCGGCCATGTCCGTCAGAGCCTCGACGGGCTGCGATACCGGGGGTGGCGGCGCTTCCTGGCGCTCCAGGTAGAAGAACACCACCAGCACCACGCCGATGGCACCCGCCAGGAGCTCGATGATCCGGTTTCGCCTCACGCGTACGACCGTCCGTCCGTCTCGTCGGGCCCGATGATCGCACCGATCCCGGCGTGGGCCCAGGGCATCGCGCACAGAAAACGCCTCTGGACGCCGGGTCACCAGCGCCCGCCCTGGCTGCTAAGGTGAGAGCGTCAGGATGTACAGATGCACCTCCGGGTCGCCGTCAAAGGCGGCTTCCACCAGATTGAAGCCCTGCCGCTCGAGCATGGCGACGGATGCGGTGTTGTCCGGATGAACGGTCGCGCGCAGCTCCCTGAATCCGAGACGGCCGACGGCCCATTGCACCAGCCCGGCGAGGAGCTCACCGCCCAGACCCTGGCCCCAGTGCGGCCGGTCGAAGCCGTAGATGATCTCCTCGGTGCCGTCCCCCGGCCGGGCAATGCCCGCCCAGCCGATCAGCGCGCCGGTCGAGCGGAGCACCACCGCACCCGTGCCGTAGCCGTGCTCGGCCACATTGCGTCGGGAGTTCTCGATCCACTCTCGGGTCTGGGCCCGCGTGAGGGGCTGACCCTCGCCGACGTAGCGCGACGTCTCCGAGTCGCCGCTGATTCTCGCCAGCTCGTCCAGGTCCTCCGGCTCGAAAGCCCGGAATGAGAGCCGCGCCGTCTCGAAGGCATTCACAGGCCGGTCGGAGGCGCCGTGCGCTGCCATGTCAATCCGGCAGCCCGAGGACGCGTTTGGCAATGATGTTCTTCTGCACCTCCTTGGTACCGCCGGCGATCGTCAGGGACTTGCCGTACAGCCAGTTGCGCTGCGCGGCGAGCTCCGTGGAGTCGAAGCTGGCGTCCGCGCCGAGCATGCGCACGCCCATCGCCGCCACCAGCATCTCGTCGCCTTCCTGCTTGAGCAGCGCACCGGTCAGCTTCACGGCGGACGAGGTGAAGCCGGGGGCCCGGGATTTGAGCTCCTCCACGGCGCGCTTCTGGGTCAGCTGCTGGGCGCGATCGTTCATGACGAATCGCGCGAGCCGCGACCGCAGTGCCGCGTCGGCAATGCGTCCGTCGGCCGTCGTGCCGGCGTAGGTTCGAACCAGGGCCGGCACCCGGCTCTGCTCCGAGCGCCCGCCCTGGGAACCGGAGATGTTGATCCCGGCGTGGGTGGAACGTTCGAACTGCAGCAGACGCTTGCCGACGGTCCAACCGTTGTCCACGCCGCCCACCACGTCGTCCGCCCGCGCCACCGCGTCGTCGAACACGGTCTCGCAGAACGGAGAAGCGCCGGAGAGCAGCCGGATCGGATTCACCTTCACGCCGGGCTGGTCCATGTCCACCAGCATCAGGGAGATGCCTTCGTGCTTACGCTTGTCGGGAGAGGTGCGCACCAGCACGAAAATGTAGTCGCAGTCGACGGCGTCGCTGGTCCAGATCTTGCTCCCGTTGATCCGGTAGTGATCACCCTCGAGTACCGCCTTGCAGGACAGGCTGGCGAGGTCGGAGCCCGCGCCGGGCTCGGAGTAGCCCATGGCCCAGGCACCGTCGCCGCGCGCGATCTGCGGCAGCCAGCGGGATTTCTGCTCGTCCGTTCCGTACTCGAGCAGGGTCGGACCGATGTAGTTGACCCCACGTCCGGACAGCGGCGGGCGCGCATCGATCCGGGTGAGCTCCTCGATGAGCACCCGGTACCGGTCCCGATCCAGATCCGCACCGCCGTACTCCACAGGCCAGGTGGGCACGGTCCAGCCCCGCTCGGCCATCCGCTCGAGCCACGCTCGCACGTCCTCGCCGAGATCCAGCGAGCGGCTGCCGATGGACACGGGCCCGCTGCCGCGCGCACCGGGAGGACAGTTGGCTTCCAGCCACTCCCGGGTTTCGAGCCTGAACCGTTCCAGATCCGTCATGTCCCTACCTCCGATTCGGTCTCCGTTCAGTCATCCTGGTCCGTCTGCCGCTCACCGTAGTCCGCCCAGGGCCGGTCACGATCGCGGATCACCTCGCGAAAGCCCTTCTCCTGAAAGGACTCCACCCAGCGATAGGCCTCCTCGGTGTGTCGGGTGATGCCATCGAACAGGGTGCCGAGCAGCTGCGTGGTGCGAAGGCCCATGTTCTCATAGGCCTGATTGATCAGGAGCTTGTTCAACGCCAGCTGGTTGGCGGGAATGTTGCGATACAGCCGTGCTTCCGCCTCCACGAATTCTGTGAGCTCCGATGTCGGCACCACGTGAGAGACCAGACCGATCCGGTAGGCGGTCTCGGCATCGATGGCGCGGCCGGTGAGCAGAAACTGCTTGGCGTGCTCCAGGGTCAGCCGGTACACCCACAACATGGTGGTCGGCGTGCCGTAGATGCGGCTCGGGGCATATCCGATGTGCGCATCGCTCGCCATGTAGAGCTGGTCGCAGCAGAGCACGAGATCGGTGGCGCCGCCGACGGCCCAGCCCTTGATCTCGCCGAGCACGGGTTTCGGACAGTGCCAGATGCTCATGAAGCGGCGCACGTTGTTGCCCATGAACTGCAGATCCCGGACCGGGTCCCAGGCGCCCTCACGCCGGTCGATGTCCGGCGCTCCGTACGGCGTGTCCCAGCGGCCACCCGCCGTGAGGTCGTAGCCGGCGGTGAAGGTATCGCCCACCCCCCGCAGCACGATGGCGCTCACCGACTTGGAGCGCGAAGCCCGATCGACGCCGTCCGCCACGCCCTGGATCACCGCGTCCGTCAGCGTGTTCTTCTTCTCCGGCCGGTTGATGGCGATGATGGCGATGCCGTCGCGCTCCTCGTAGAGCACCACCGGTTCGTCGTTGGCTTCCCCCATTCGGCCCCTCCCTAGTCGACCGTGCTCATTGTACTGCCTGACTCGCCGCCCCGGCACCGAACCCGCTGGACAGGCAGCGCCGAGCCCTCTAGCGTGTAAGCGGAAGCAGCGGGGAGCAGCGTCTGATGTCCGAACCGGAACCCTACGAGCTCAGCAACGACTTCGTGCGCGTCAACGGCATCGATTTCCACTATGCACTCGACGGCGATCCGGGCAATCCCGTTCTGGCGCTGATCAACCCCGCTAGCAACAATCTCACCTGCTGGGAGCCGGTTCTGGCCGGGCTTCTCGCGCGCTTCCAGGTGCTGCGTTTCGACATCCGCGGCACCGGCAAGAGCGGCTGGGGAAGCGACGAGGGGTTCACGTTCGCGCAGTACGCCGACGACCTGGCAGGCATCATGGACGCGCTCGACGTCGATCGGGCGTTCGTCGTGGGCGTGGCCTACGGCGCCCGCACCGCGGCCCGGTTCGCGCTGCGCCACCCCGACCGGCTGACCGCACTCGGCCTTTTCGACGTGGCGCTCACCCCGCCGGTGGAACAAAGCGGCCAACGCGAGCTGGGCGCGAAGGCGCGGGCCCTGCTCGCCGAGGCGGGCGAGCCCAAAGTCTCCCCGCGCAAATCCTGGCGCTTCTACGAGAACAAGGAAGCGGCCCGCATGGCGCATACGGCGCACGAGAAGGAACCGGACCTCTCGGAGCAACTCGGCGACCTGCCCGTGCCGGTGCTGATCGCGTGCGGGCGCCAGGACATGAACCTGGCGGAAGCGCAGCGTATCGCCGCGGCGATTCCCGGCAGCGCGTTCCACGTGATGGAAATGACCGGGCACGGGTCGCCGTTCTACCGCCCCGATCTGTTCGTGCGTCTGCTGAGCGAGTTCCAGCCCGCCAAGCCGTGAATGTTCACCCGTCGAGGCCCGGCGCAGCATCCTTGCGCATGGCCCGCTGGATCGTGATCAGCAGCGACTTCAGGAGCACGGCTCTGGGATAGGCGTTTCTGTTCACCGCGTGCGTCACGAGCATTCCGTCGTCCGCATCGAACGGGAGCGCCACCGCCAGGTGATCGGCGTTGGCAAAGGCCAGCAGGTCGCTGCCGGGGAGAAGCGTGTCCCGATAGATGAGCTGACCGTCGTTGCGTCCGTCGACCAGGGCCAGCTTCTTGTAGCTCGAACGGTTGACCCTGGACATGCCGGACAGCGTCGCGTACGCGGCGACCGATAAGTAGCGCGGCCCGGGCGGTAACGGATGTGTCTGCAGCCAGGACTGACGATGCTCGTAGGTCAGGCTCGCGATGGCATCACCATCTTCCGCCGACGCGGGGCAATCCTTCATGGGCAGACCGTCGAGCAGGCCGCGCAGGAACTCCGACTGCTCGCTGGCAATGGGCGACCCGTTCACCACGCCCGCAATGCTGACGAGCGCGGCAATGTGATCCAGGCCGCCGCTGACCAGCGGCAGGGCTTCCAGAATGTCCGAGACCCCTTTCGAGTAGCCGATCAGCACCACCGGCGGACCCTGGCGGACCTCCAGCGAGTTCAGGCGCTCGGCAACGATGGCGGCGTTGTGCGCGCTGCTGGCGCGGCCGCCGACGACGACGAGCTCCGTGGTGACCCCCTGCCCCTCGATGATGCGTCGCGCGTTCTCGAAAGGCGTGCTGATACCGGACAGACAGTCACCGAGAAACCCCGGCACGATGATCACCCTGAGGGGAATCTTGGGATCCAGCTCCGGCACCGTCGGCTCGGGTTCCGCCGGCACGTCGAGATGCAGGAAGTCTTCACAAGGCCGCTCACCGAACTCCGGCTCCAGATTCGAGCGCAGCACCGCGCAGAAGACATCGGAGAAAACACGGCGCCGATCGACGATACCGGCCTCATGCAACGGCACGTACGCGAAGTACGGCAGCGCGAACGAATCCACCTTCGGCGCGCTGACGCAGCCGCCTAGGATCAGCAGGAGCAGGGCGATTGCAGGAGATCCGCGCATGGCAATCCTGGTTCGGGGGACGGGGCGTCGATGACCGGGTCCGACCGGCCAACGGGCACGGGGATCATACAATACGTCCTCGGACAGCCGGAGCCTCCGTCGCCGGCAGCGCCCTGGTGTGCGATGATCCCTGACCGGGATTCCGGCGGGGGAGCGCGGTGACCTTCGACGAGTACATCGGCGTGCATGGTTACGGCGACCGCGACGGCGCCGCGACGGCTGAGATCGAGATCCTCGACCACCACTGCAATCCAACCGGCAATATCAACGGCGGCGTCATCATCTCTCTGGCGGACAACCTGTCCACCGGGGCTGCCAACCGCGCGTACTTCGAGAAGACGGGCGAGAAGCGCTTCATGGTCGGTGTGGACCTGCACGCCGTGATGCTGGCCAACCAGCAGGGCGGCAGGATCCGCGCCCTGTCCCGCCCGGTGCGCGTCGGTCGCCGGATCACGGTCATCCGCACCGAGGTTCGAGGCACGGACGACCGGCTGCTCGCCGAGGTGACCACGACCCACGTGCCCACCTGACGGCGAGAGCTGGCGCAGACGCGCGGGCGGTTTGCCGCTGGCGCGTGGATCTCTATCATCCGAGGTACCCGCCGAGGGAACAGGGAGAGGTTTCATGAGCATCGTAGACACGCGCTACGGCAAGGTTCAGGGCGAGACCATCGACGGTCTGACGGCGTTTCTCGGCATTCCGTTTGCCGCACCACCCACCGGGAAACTTCGCTGGGCGGCCCCGGTAGCCCCGGAGCCGTGGACCGGGGTGCGGGCGGCCGACAGCTGGCCGGGCCAGGCCTGGCAACCACAGATGGACGACATGGGCCCGCTCGGCTTCGCGTTCAACGCCCGGGCAGCCGCCAACCGGAGCGAGGACTGCCTGTACCTGAACGTCTGGACACCTGGGCTCGACGACCGGAAGCGCCCGGTGCTGGTGTGGATCCACGGCGGGGGCTTCTCCGGCGGTACCGGCGCAACCCCGATGTACGAAGGGACGGCGCTCGCCCGGCGGGGCGATGCGGTGGTGGTCACCATCAACTACCGGCTCGGTGCGCTCGGGTTCCTGAATCTGGCCGAGGTCACCGGCGGCCGCATCGATGCCACGGGCAACGAGGGCCTCCTCGATCAGGTCATGGCGCTCGAATGGGTACGGGACAACATCGCCGCGTTCGGTGGCGACCCACGACGGGTGACGATATTCGGCGAGTCCGCCGGCGGGATGAGCGTCGGCGCACTCATGGCATTCGGTCCGGCGCGCGGGCTGTTTCACCGGGCGATCCCCCAGAGCGGCGCGTGCAGCACCGCGCAGACGCGCGAGCGGGCGGCTGAAGTCGCTCAGGCGGTGCTCGATCAGGTCGGCATATCCACCAACGCCGGCGTCGAGCAGTTCCTGGCCCTGGACCCGGAAAAGCTCGTGAACGCCGGTACGGCCGCCAGCCAGCAACTCGGGGGCGCCATGGTGTTCCAGCCGTGCATCGACGGGACGCTGCTCGCCGATCTGCCGATCGACGCCATCGCGGGTGGCGCCGCGGACGGGGTGCCGGTGATGGTCGGAGCCACCCGGGACGAGTGGAAGCTCTTCACGGCCATGCCGGGTTTTGCGGGCGAGCTCGACGACGCGGCGCTGGAGAGCGTGCTGTCCACGCGCACGTCCGCGCCGGCCAGGGTGATTGATGCCTACCGGCAGGCGCGCCTGTCGCGTGGTGAGCCGGACGATGCGAATGCGCTCTACGCCGCGATCGAAACCGATCGTATCTTCCGGCTGCCGGCGATCCGCCTTGCCGAGACGCTCGCAGCCAGGGACCAGAACGCCTTCCAGTATCTTTTTACCTGGGAGTCGCCCTGGGGTGACGGTGCGCTCGGCTCGCCGCATGCCATCGACATCGGATTCGTATTCGCCACTCACGAGTTCAGCCCGGACAGCGGCGACTTCTTCGGCCGCGGCACGGCGGCGGACGCGCTGGCCGGGCACGTGCAGGACGCGTGGCTGGCCTTCGCCGCCGACGGCGACCCCCGTGGCGGCGGGCTCGAGGACTGGGCCCCCTACGACACCGAACGGCGCGCAACCGCCCTGTTCGGCAACCCGGTCAACGTGGCGGAAGATCCGTTCGGTGAGGAACGGGCCGTCTGGGACGAGGTGGACGCGACGCTGGGTTCTCTGTAGCGCGCCAGGCCTGTCGGCTCAGTCCGATTCCCGGGAGAGGCGGGCGAGCTTGCGATACAGCGCCCGCTCGCTGATTCCGAGCGCCTCCGCCAGACTCCGCCGGTCACCGTGATGCGTGGCCAGCGCGCGCCTCAGGTAGTTTTCCTCCAGCTCGGCAAGCGGTATCAGCGAGTCACCCTCGGGCGTTCCCACGACCGATGCGCTCGTCTCCTGCCCGCGTACCGCGTCCGGCAGATGCGCCGGCTCGATGCGGTGCCCATCGGCCAGGAGCACGGCGCGCTCGAGCAGATTGCGCAGCTCCCGTACGTTTCCGGGAAAGGCATAGCCTCTGAGCAGCTGCTCGGTCTCTTCAGAAAGGCTGATGTCGGCGCGCCCGAGACGCTCGAGGATGCTCCTGGCCAGCGGCCCGATGTCGGCCGTCCGCTCCCGGAGCGGCGGCAACACGATCTCGAAAACATTGAGCCGGTAGTACAGATCCTCCCGGAACTCGCCCCGGCGCACCAGCGCGGCGAGATCCTGGTTCGTCGCGCAGATCAGGCGGAAATCCGTGTCCCGCCACTCCGTGCTGCCCACCCTTCGAAAACGCCGCGTCTCCAGCAGCCGCAGGAGCTTGACCTGCTCCGAGAGCGGCACCTCGCCGATCTCGTCCAGAAACAGCGTGCCGCCCGCGGCCGCTTCGACCAGGCCCGGTTTGTCCGTGGACGCGCCGGTGAACGCGCCTTTCACGTAGCCGAAGAGCTCGCTCTCGAACAGGGTCTCCGGTAGTCCGGCGCATTCCACCGGCACGAAGGGTCCGCCGCCACGGGCACTCATGCGGTGAATGGCCTCGGCCATGAGTTCCTTTCCGGTTCCGGACTCTCCGAGCAGCATGACGGTCGTCTCACTGTCGGCCACCCGCTCGGCGAGCGCCAGCGCTTTCTGGAATGCGGGCGAGCGCCCGACCAGGCCCTCCGGTCTCGCCTGAGCGCTGGCAACCCGCGAGGGACGCATGATCTCGATGAAGCAGCTCACGGCGCCCGTGGCCGGATCCTTGACCGGCCACATCTCCACGTTCACATACTCCTCCCCGCGCGGCGTATGGTGGATGTGCAGCACGCGACTGTTGTCGCCGGACTCGAGACTTCGTTTCAGCGGGCAGGATTCGCCCGCCTGATCGCACGGCACGGCGTAACGGTGCGAAACCTCGTAGCAGTGCCGCTCCGCCAGCGCCTCCCCGTCACCGTAGAGCGCACGATAGGCGCTGTTGGCCCTGAGGATCCGATAGTCCCGGCCGAGCAGAATGGCCGGATCCTCGAGACACTCGAGGATGGCGTTCACGTCCGGATTGACGTCGGCCGGCAGGGGCCCGGGTTCGTTCACGCGGGAATGCCTCCGTTCAGCGTTTTCGGCCAGTCACCATCTGCCGATTATGGCAGAAACGCACTGCATCTGACTGTCATTTTCGGCACCACGGCATTCCCGGCAAGCCGCGGGAAACACATAACTCTCTGAATCAACGTCATTTCTCGACCTGGCACGATTCCCGCAAGTCTTTTTCTGGCGTTTTGTTTTGGCATTCGCACGGGCACTTCCGGAGGCAGCGATGAGACCAGAGGTAGAAGCATTCTTCGACCCGGCCACTTATACCTGGAGCTACGTGGTCATGGACCCGGTGTCCAGCGCCGCGGCCATCATCGACCCCGTGCTCGACTACGACCCCGCGTCCGGACGCACCGCCACGGTCTCCGCTGACCGGATCGTCGATTTCGTGCGCCACAAAGGCCTCGCCGTTGAGTGGATTCTGGAGACGCACGTCCACGCCGATCACCTTTCCGGGGCGAGCTATCTGAAGAGTCTCCTCGGCGGCCGTACCGGCATCGGGGATCAGGTCACCATCGTGCAGAACGCGTTCGGCGATCTGTTCAATGCGGAACCCGGCTTTGCCCGCGACGGCAGCCAGTTCGACCATCTGTTCGCGGACGAAGAGACGTTCGACATCGGGACGCTCACCTGCCGGGTGTGGCACACCCCGGGCCACACCCCGGCCTGCATAACCTATGTATTCGACGGCGCTGCGTTCGTCGGCGACACCATCTTCATGCCGGACTACGGCACGGCAAGAACCGACTTCCCCGGGGGTGACGCGGGGACGCTCTACCGCTCGATCCGGCGAATCCTCTCGCTGCCCCCCGAGACGGTGCTCTATCTGTGTCACGACTACGGGACGGATTCACGTTCGACGGTCGTAAGCCACACCACGGTAGCCGAAGAAGCGGCCGACAACATCCACGTCAACGAATCGGTGGACGAAGCTCAATTCGTCGACCTCCGCGAGAAGCGGGACGCGAACCTCGCCGCCCCCCGGCTCCTGCTCCCTTCGGTACAGTTCAACATGCGCGCGGCCGAGCTGCCGCCGGCGGAGGACAACGGGATGCAGTACTTCAAGATTCCAGTTCGTCCTGACGACCGGGCGCAGCGCCCGGAGGAAGCCGCGTAATGCCATCTCCGACCCGACCCGCGGCTCACTCCTGATGGCCGCCTTCGTGCTCGCCTGGCCCGGCGCCATCGCCATCGGGGTGTCGCTCGGAATGCTGGGCTCTGGTGGTTCCATTCTCACCGTGCCAGTGCTCGTCTACCTGCTCGGCCAGCCGGAGAAGCTCGCCATCGCCAGCTCTCTGGCCATCGTCGGCACCATCGCCGCCGTGGGCAGCCTTCCGTACGTCCGCGCCGGCCTGTTGAACTGGCGAGCGGTGCTGCTGTTCGGCCTGCCGGGCATGGCGGGCACCCGTATCGGTGCATGGGTCGCCATGTTCGTCCCCGGCGTCTTGCAGCTGGCACTGTTCGCCGTGGTCATGCTGATCGCCTCCGTGCTCATGCTGCGACCCATCCGCTATCAGCAGCCGCCAGGCGAGCCGAAGCTCTGGCTGATCACGCTGGCCGGTCTGGCGGTCGGCACAGTCACAGGTCTGGTTGGGGTAGGCGGCGGTTTTCTCGTGGTACCGGCGCTCGTGCTGCTCGGCGGCCTGCAGATGCGCCAGGCCGTGGCGACGAGCCTGGTGATCATCGCGCTGCAGTCATTCAGCGGCTTCCACAAATATCTGGACGTGCTCCAAGCCCAGCAGATCGATCTGGACTGGGGCGTCATCGGCGTGATCAGTCTGCTCGGCATCATCGGCACGTTCGCCGGCAAAGCCATCGGCGGCCGCGTGGATCAGGAGAAGCTCAAGAAGACGTTCGGCGCATTCCTCGTGGTCATGGGCGCATTCATTCTCATCCGCTCGGTGCCGGCACTTCTGTAGGAGGGTCCGAAATGGACATCAGGAAGATCTCGCCTTTTTTCTCTGTATCTCCCCAGATCAGCCCGGCGGACGTCGGCATTCTGGCGAGCCAGGGGTATCGAACCATCATCTGCAACCGCCCGGACGGGGAAGCAGATGACCAGCCCGACGCCGCGGAGATCGGTGCTGCCGCAAAGCGGCACGGGCTGACCTTCCATGCCCATCCGGTACGAGCCGGGCAGGTCACGGACGACGACGTCACGCAGTTTGCCTCGTTGCTAGGTGACGCCGAGGGACCGGTGCTCGCGTTCTGCCGGACGGGCACCAGATCCATCTCCCTGTGGGCGCTCGGCGAAGCCCACCACCTCCCCGCCGACACGCTCCTTTCGACGGCCGCCGCCCTTGGTTACGACCTGGCAAGCCTGCGTGAGCGGCTCGAGGCACGAAGGAAAGACAGCGGCCCTGCCGGACCGCGCGGCATCCCCACCCACGATGTGGTCGTTGTCGGCGGCGGTGCCGGCGGACTCGCCGCTGCGGCAAGCCTGCTCAAACGCAGGCCCGGCCTCGACATCGTCGTGCTCGAGCCGCGCGACAAGCACTACTACCAGCCGGGCTGGACCCTGGTGGGCGCCGGTGTGTTCGACCGGCGTCTCACCGAGCGGCCAATGGCGAGCGTGATGCCCGAGGGCGTCAAGTGGCACAAGACCGCCGTGGCCGGCTTCGAGCCCGAGCGCAATGCCGTCGTTCTGGAGGATGGCGAGCGGCTCGGCTACCGGACGCTGGTGGTCGCCCCCGGCATCCAGCTCAACTGGAATGCCGTCGAGGGGCTCAACGACACCCTCGGCAGGAACGGCGTGACCTCGAACTACAAGTTCGATCTCGCGCCGTACACGTGGGAGCTGGTGCAGAACCTGAAGGGCGGTCGCCCCGTGTTCACGCAACCGCCGATGCCGATCAAGTGCGCTGGCGCCCCGCAGAAGGCGTTGTATCTGTCCTGCGACTACTGGAAGAAGCAGAAGCGCCTCGATGACATGGAAGTGTCGTTCTGTAATGCCGGCGGCGTGCTGTTCGGCGTGCCCGAGTACGTGCCGGCACTGGAGAGGTACATGGATGCCTACGGCGCCAGGATGCGCTTCGGGCACAATCTGATCGCGGTGGACGGTCCGGCACACAAGGCCTGGTTCGAGACCGACGAAGGCCGGGTGGCCATCGACTTCGACATGATGCACGTCTGTCCGCCGCAGAGTGCGCCGGACTTCGTGCGCGCCTCCCCCCTGGTGGGCGATGACGGCTGGATTTCGGTGTCTCCGGAAACGCTGATGCATCCCGGCTACGGGAACGTCTTCAGCCTGGGCGACGCCTGCTCGGCACCCAACGCGAAGACCGCGGCGGCGGTGCGCAAGCAGGCGCCGGTGGTGGCGGAGAACGTGCTCGCCGTGCTGGATGGTCACGCCCCCCGCGCGGTCTACGACGGCTACGGGTCCTGCCCGCTGACCGTGGAACGCGGGAGGATCGTCCTGGCGGAGTTCGGCTACGGGGGAAAGCTCCTCCCTTCGCTGCCCACCTGGCTGCTCAATGGCCGGAAACCAACACGCGCTGCCTGGTTCATGAAGGTGAAGCTGCTGCCCTGGATCTACTTCGACCTGATGCTCAGGGGCCGTGAGTGGCTGGCCGACCCGGCCCTTCTCCCGCACGCGCCCACCCCGCACGAGGCTCAGCCGGCGCAGACCGCCTGAGCCCACCAGCAACCGGGGCCCGCGATCGTCTCCTCTCCTCTCCCCAGATCGCGGGCTCCGGTTCTCTTCCTCGAACGGCCGGCGGCGGGTGAGCGGCTGAAACGCCGCGGGCCTAACCCGTTCAGCCCACCAGCCCGGCGACCTCATCGAGCAATGCGTCCCGCCCTACCCATTCGCCCGGCCGTCCGGTGAACGGCTCGGCGATGAAGAACGGCTGGCAGAGATAGCGCAGCAGCCTCGGAACGGCCGGCGTGTCGGACTTCGCCTTCCCGTCGTCGGCGGCTTCGATGCCGGCAAGCTCGGGGTCACGGGCGACGTAGTCCGCGAGTTGCGCGCGCGCCGCCCGTGCCAATGCCAGGTGGCGCTCACCCACGGAACCCGCGGTGAGCTCGGCCGACAGGGAACGGCTCGGATCGATCGCCGGGAACAGGTATCGCATCGCACGGCGCCGGTCCAGGGTGATCTGTCCCGTATAGGGCGGCTCGAGCGACTCCCAGACGTTGTCGCGCTCGGGAAAGTCGGTGACCACGATGGTGGTGATCGAGCCGGGCGCTCCAGACGACGCGAGCCGCAGCAGGTTTGCATCCACGTCGTTTTCGAACCCGCCGGTCGAGAGAACGACCGCCAGCACGTCGCGGCCGGCATCGCGCAGCGACTCCGCCAGCCGCACGCCCCGCTCGAAGGCATCGCGGCGGACCTCGGGAGCGTCGTTGAAGCTCGCCAGGCTCGCCAGCACCTGGTCCTTCAGGCCGAACTCGGCCATCTCTGCTTCCCAGTCGGCTAGGTCGAACGGCGGCTGGGCAAAACCGGTCCAGATCGCTTCACCAGCGGGAGTCGCGCAGAACCGCCGACAGAGCTCGCCAAGCAGCACGACCATGCCGACGCCGGCTTTGAACGGAAAGCGAATGAGGCCGCCGCGCCGCAGAGGAACGAACAGATCGACGGCCTTGATGCCGGTATGGAGGATCCTGTCCTGCACGCATTCGATGGCCATGCGCCGGCCGGTGCCCAGCGGTGCCTGCGACTCACCACTGCCGGGATTGAGCCTCCGCACGATCGCCTGGTGGCCATTCGCCGCTGCCCATTGTGCCGCGGTTCTCCCCGGTCTTTCCGCATCGTCCAGCGGGGTCAACGGCCGTACGTACCTGGCGCCGGCATCGAGCAGGTTCGGATCGGCGCCGTGGCGAAGCAGCAGATCGACGAGCGCTTCCCGGCCCCGCATGGCGGCCAGGTGCAGGGGATAGTTCCCCGCCGCCGAGGCGCGGTTCGGATCCGCACTGCGCTCGAGCAGCTCGCGCACGTGCGCCTCCCGGTCCAGCAGCGTTGCCGCCCACAGTGGCGATTCCATCGTCTCGCACCCGCAGGCACCATCGGGGTCGGCACCGGCATCGAGCAGCAGCTTCAGCATGTCCAGGTTGTTCTGCTCAACGGCCGTGATCAGTGCCGTCGCCTTGTTCGCAAAGGGCAGCACGCCCTCCAGGACCAGCTCCGCATCCCACTCCTGGCGTGCGTCCACCAGCCCTGGCGTGACAGCGAGCATTCGTGCCACCTCCTCCAGATCGCCCGCCCGCAGAGCCACGAAAAAGCTCACCTCGCGGCTGAGCCGACCGCTCAGCGTCGGCCGCAGCCGGTTCATCGTCTCCTGCATGAGTCTTTCTCCTTCCGTGCGCAGCCGTGCCCGGGCGGTCCGCAGCCGTTTTTTCACCGTCGACAGCGGCAGCTCGAGAAATGCCGCGAGTTCCGGGCCCGTCGCCTCGGCGAAGTAGTGCAATGCGATTACCTGGCGTTCAGGAGCGGGCAGACTCTCCACTGCGAGTCGCAGGCGCTCGGCCGCTTCACCGTCCTCGGTCGCGCGCGCCGGACCCGACTCATCGGACGTGGGCTCCGAAACCTGGTCGAGCGGTGTCAGCAGGAGCGAGCCACGCCGGGTTGCGCGGTCGCAATGCTTGATCACGATACGTCGCAACCAGGCACCGAACGCAGCGGGTTCGCGGAGCTGATCCAGGTGCAGGTGCGCATCCAGGAAGGCTTCCTGAGCGACGTCGCGTGCGGTTTCCGCATCACCCAGCCAGCCGTATGCGGTCGCCGCCACCAGGTCCTGGTAGGCCCGCACGAGCTCTGCGAACGCCGGCCGGTCACCGCCGCGCGCCCTCTCCACCAGCTCGATCCGTTCGGCCTGCTCCATGCTGCTGATCCGTCAGGTTCGTCTCCAGCATAGACCCGTTCCGGCACCTTTCGGATACCCCCTCCGCAACCCCACATCTTCGCTCGGACATCTTCGCTCGGGATCGAGACACCCACGTTCGCATCTGTTCTTCGCACGAATCGTGCATGAAACTGTATAAACATATGTACATACTTATATCCAAACCGTACAATGGCCCGGCATCAACAGAGTTGAAAATTCCCCCAAGGAAGCAACAAGGAACGCAATGAGCACCATCACACTCGCAACGACAAAAGGCGGCGCAGGCAAAACGACCACCGCGCAGATGATCATCGGCGCCATCCATCGACTCGGATACTCGATCGGGGTGATCGACACGGACGAGAATCAGACACTCTCGCGGTGGCTGACGAATCTGAGCAGCATGGCGATCGAGGCCCGTCCGGTGCTCGACGAAGCTCAGGTCGTGAGCGAGATTCAGAACATGAAGCGCAAGCACGACTGCGTGATCGTCGACACGCCCGCGGGTTACTCCCAGTCCACGGTATTCGCGATGGGGTGCTCCGATCTCGTGCTGATTCCCCTGCAGCTCTCGCACGCCGACGTGGCGGAGGCGGAGAAGACCTACCGCCTGGTGAAGAGCACGAGCCGGATGCTGGACCGCAAGATCAAGGCGCGCCTCGTCTACACCAACTACGTGCCGAAAACGAGGATCGCGAAAAAGGTCCGGAAGTCGGTGGACGATCTCAGCCTGCCGACCATGAAAACGCGTCTGCATCACCTGGTCGCCTACAAGGACCTGACCTTCACCGGCAAGATTCCGAAAAAAGGCGCCGCAGCCGCCCAGGGACAGCTGCTGGTCCAGGAGATCTGCGAGATGGACCTGCTGCCCTTCATGCGGGAGTACAAGCGGGCTTCATGAGCCGGGCAAAACGGAAGAACAGCGCCGGGGTCAGCACCCCGGCCAGGCAACCGAAGGCTCCCAGAAAATCGGAAGAGCCGTTGTCCCAGGTCACCATCAAGATGCGCGAATCCCTGCATCGGGAGCTGGCCAGGAAGGCGTTCAACTCGGGCATGACCATGCGTGGCTACATCATGCGGGCCCTCCGGCAGGCCGGGCTGGGCATCACCGAGGCGGATCTGGTCGACCGGCGCCGACGGGAAGGTCGCCACTGAGTCGAGTTCCAGGGTCCCGTTCGCCCTGAGCGATCTCGAGGTGACGGGGCCCTTGCACGGCCAGCCGAGTTTCTCTCTATACTCGAGTGCTGCCGCATCGGGGAAGGAGAGATCATGAAGACGTCGATATCCATCGGCTCCGCCTACTACACCGGCGACGACTGGGATGCTCTGGTGGACTACACCATGGCCGCCGACCGCATGGGGGTGGACCAGGCCTGGTCTGCCGAGGCCTGGGGCATGGATGCCATCGTGCCGCTCGCCTATCTCGCCGCGAAGACCGAGAAGATCCGACTCGGCACCGGCATCCTGCAGATCAGCGCCCGGGTCCCGTCCATGATCGCCATGACCGCCCAGAGCCTGGACACCGTTTCCAGGGGGCGATTCATCCTCGGTCTCGGAGTCAGCGGACCTCAGGTGGTGGAAGGTCTGCACGGCGCCGCCTTCGCCAGACCGCTCGGACGCCTCAGGGAGTGCGTGGAGATCGTCAAGATGGGACTCGCCGGCGAGAAGCTGTCCTACCAGGGCGAGCACTACGTGCTGCCGCGGCCCGGCGGGGAAGGCAAGCCGATCCGTCTTTCGCAACCGCCGCGACCGAACCTGCCCATCTATCTGGCTACCCTCGGTCCCAAGTCCCTGCAGATGACGGGTGAGCTCGCCGACGGCTGGCTCGGCACCTGCTTCCTGCCGGAGCATGCGGACGTGTTCCTGGACGACCTGAAAGCCGGCGCTGCAAAGGCCGGGCGCAGCCTGGCAGACGTGGACCTGCAGGCCGGCGGCTACTTCGAGGTGGGTGACGACGTGGAACGGCTGATCGAGGAACGCAAGCCGGGGATGGCATTCACCCTTGGGGCCATGGGCTCGCCGAAAACCAACTTCTACAACGACGCCTACTGTCGGGCCGGCTACCAGGACGATGCCAAGGCCGTGCAGAGCCTCTGGGTATCCGGCAAACGCGAGGAAGCGATCCGGCGGGTACCGGACGAACTGGTGCTCGCGGCCAACTTCATCGGCACCGAAACCATGGTTCGGGAGCGGCTCGATGCGTACCGCGCGGCCGGCATCAACACCCTGCGGCTGGCCACCGGCGGCAACACCTGGCCGGAGCGGACGGCGGCGCTGGAAGCCGCCATGGACCTGATCCAGCGCGCGGGCCGCGACGGCTGAAACTTCCGCGACCGTTGTGCCATAGTTCCGCTCCTGTTGTCTGAAAACGGGGGAAGCCATGTCCGAAAAGCGTCCTGATCCGGCGGAAGCATTCCGCAACCTGATCACCGAGTGGGAACGGGGATTCGATGCCATGGCGAACAGGATCATGGGCACCGAGGAGTTCAGCCGGTCGATGAACCAGCTTCAGGACCTGCAGCTCACGATGCAGAAGCGCTTCAACGAGGCGATGGCGGAGCAGCTTTCGCACTTCAACCTGCCGAGCCGGGACGACGTGCTCCGCCTCGGCGAGCGCGTCCGCGCGGTGGACAAGCGACTCGCCAAGGTCGAGAAGCAGCTTAAGAAGCTGGCCAAGCAGAAAGGCAAGAAGGGCAAGGCCGAGGGGCCGCCCCGAACCAAGCTGCCGCCGAGCGCCCGACAGGCGCCCCAGCCTGACACGGCGCCGGAGAAGTCTGATGGCTGAGGAA
>JASFLG010000008.1:0-23842 GCA_050118205.1 Pseudomonadales bacterium | reverse complement strand
CCGATTGGCCTGGTGAGGCCAAGCTTGGTGCAGGCATCCGGCGCGATTCCTGACTACATCCTCAATTCTCACACCGCTGCGATGTCCCTGATTAGATCTTGGGACTGCTTTGCTCTACTCAACTAGAAAGGCATGCGAAACTGAGCGACAGACCCCCCCACCGTCGAGAGGAGTCGCAACTCGAAGGCCCCGACCATTACCACCAGGACCGCCATCGGGGATGTCCCGTTCTTTATCCAGCGCGCGTACTCGAACCTCAGATGAGGCTGCGGCGAATGCCGCTTCATGGCTGGCTTTTCGCGTTCCGACGGGCTAACACGGCGTCCGGGTTGAAGCACATCCCTGCCTCGAGGGTGCGATTGCGGTTTTCGCATCGCTCGTCTATCTGGCACGCCAGATTAAACTCAGTGCGCTGTCAACCAGAAGTCAGATGGAAGCGGGGTTAGGTCAGCGTGGATTTCAAGCCTATGACCCAGTGTACGAAGGGAACAACGCCCAGATATTCAGGAAGGGCTTGGTCGATCCCGACAGTATTTCTGACGACGATGAGTTCGCTTTTGATCTGCTGATGCACCGTCAGTTTGGCACTATGATCGAGGTCGCGCGCCAAATCGAAAATGGCATAGTTGAGAGGGATGCAGGTATTGTCATCGGATTTCGCGAGCACTATGAAGCCGCATTCCTGAGACACCCGGGTGCCAGGCGCTGGCTGTCGCGGCGCGCAGCGACCGCCTCAGTCGAACAGGATTCATTTCAGACGAGGATGTCGATTTTTGCCGCAGGGATTTTGAAGACTTCAAATCAGTAGATTGCGCCAGCGATTTTGTAAAGCGAGCTTGACGAAATAGGTGCATAAGATCTTTCATGAGCGACCCCCGGAGTCTCCAATTGACCGGTATCAGCGCTGAAGCGGTGATGTCTGGTCGGAAGGCCATCCTTCTTTACTATTGAAGCAAATTGACTGAACCCACAACCCAGAGCTGCCGGACAGATGGTTAAAGCAAGTAGACTGCAAGACACACGAGGCACAACCATGCAGCTCAGATCTCCGCATCAACAATTGCTGAAATCCGGTGTCACCGGGTGCCTGATACTGGCCTTTGTCGCAGTTTCACTTTTAGCCGAACCTGCCGCTGCCGCAACCGGCAACCCGATCACGCCGGAGCGCCCTGACCAGTGGCGCTTCACCCTTGCCTTTCCCATGCTCTGGGCGCCAGACGTGAACGTGAAGATTCGCGGCGATCGGCGGGAAGACATCGAAATCACATTCAAAGATATTTTGGATGGCCTGGACTTTGGCCTCATGGGCGAGTTCTATGCGACGCGGGGGCCGTTCGGTCTGGCCGCACGTTTCAACTACCTGGACCTGCGGAGCGAACAGAGCCGGGAAGGGCTGGTCAACACCGAGCTGAAGCTCAAACTGGTCGCCGGTGTAAACGACTTTCTGGCCTCCTGGCGCGTGCACGACCGGGTGCGCTTGTTGACGGGTGTTCGTCACCTGCACAGCAAGGTTCGGCTGGACATCACAAGTACCATCAACGGTACAGAGATCGTCAACGAACGAATCCCCGTGTCCGACGAAGATAGCTTCGACATGCTGATTGGATTCTTGTACGACCAGTGGTTCAGCGAGCATTGGGGTCTGATCATCAACGGCGATGTAGCACTGTTTGGCGACAACGACCGAAACTTCAGCGCCGAGCTCCGTGGCGTGTATCGCCTCGGTAAGCTGAACAACGTTTGGTTCGGCTATCGCTATCTGCAGATCGGGAACGACAGCGAGGAAGATGGTTTGAGCTATCAGCTGGATACCATCCAGCACGGCCCCATGGTCGGCTGGGCCTTCACCTTTTGAGCGTTCCCTTTGTTCGGGACGTAGTATGGCAACGCAAAAGGCTGGAAGTTATGTCTAAAGTTGGCCGACTTTTGCCTCGTGCACTGCAACATAGAATTTCCGATTAGCAGCACAAACTTGCCGTCGCGTTGTGCAGCACATGAGACCAAAATCGGCCAAAAAGCGGCCCTACTGCGCTTCAATTCGAAAGAGCCTAACAGCATCGTCGTAGAAGACGTTCCGCTTTTCCTCTTTGCTGGCTGTTCCTTCAAGCGTCCAGATCTTGGGGTTATCACACTGTCTGGGTCGGAGTCGGAAGTTGACGCACGGCAGCAAATGTCCGAAGTGGTGCCGCCGATGCCGGACCTTGACTGTCGGTCGCGTTGCTTTGGTGCGTCTTAGCGAATGCGTCCCATAGTTGTGTCCTATTCGGCTGTTGGCGGGGTAGTAGGCTGAGCTGTTGCATGACTGGCTCCTTTGATGGATGGCCAGCCATGTTCACCGCAGGCGGGATCGGGATGTGTGCTGCCTGTTCAGTTGCCGAAGCACCATCTGACCAGGCAGGTAGGGCCGAACGGCCGCGGTACCTATCCCGGTACCGCACCATCCTCAACCATGCTCATTTAGTTCGATCATCGAACCATGTGCTATGCTCCCGGATGCCGACCCGGGGAGGAGAGCATTTGAGCGAGCGGCAACTGGTGCGAAGCCTGCTGTACCTGCACCAGCAGCTGCAGCGCGCGGCCGATGATCTGCCCATGACCATGAGCCAGTACTTCATGCTCCATTTTCTGCATGAGGAACCGCGCCGCGCCGCGGATTTCACGGTGGTGAGCAAGCTGCGCAAGCCTGGGGTGACGGCCCTGGTCGGTCGCCTGGAAGCCCGCGGCTGGATCCGGCGTTCGCCGGATCCCGACGACGGGCGTGCGTACGTCATCCACATCACCGAGGCCGGGCTCATCGCGTTCCACGATTTCGAAGCCCAGATGCAGACGGCGCTCGAGCGCTTTCTCGGCGATGAGCTGATCCGTGAAACGGACGCATTGCTCGATCCCTTCTATCGGGCCTGGAACCGGCGGCGGATCGAGCGTTTCAACCGATGGCGCGAGCGTCGCTGTCGGGAAGCCTGAGGGAGGGAGTACGTGAGAAGAGGACTGTTGAAGCAAACAGCGATGCAGCTTTGCTGCGCACTGCTGCTGGCGCCCGTCGCGGTGGCACAGGCGGCGGTGGTGATCGACGGAGCCGCCTGCAGCGACCCGCCGCCACTGCACTGTCCGGAGGCCGATTGTTCCACCGACCGGGTCATCAACCAGGGGCCGGTGGTGGAAATGAAAACCCGCCGGACTTACTTTCTGGACTACCCGTGTGATCTCGAGCCCGGAGAGCCGGTCACCTTCGTGCTGAGCCTGCATGGCGGCGGTTCCTATGGCAACTGGCAACGTCACTACTTTCCGCTTCTGGACCAGGTGGACTCCCACCGGCTGGTGGTGGCCACCCCCAACTCGCCCACGCGGGTCTGGACGGAAGGGGACGATGAGTACCTGAAGAACATCGTTCGCTTCGTGGTGTCCCAGATTGGTGCGGAGAACATCCGCGCCTTCTGGCTCGCCGGCCACTCCCAGGGCGGTATGACCTCGAACCGGATCCTGCGCGAGGACTTCTTCGCGAGGCGGGTGGACGGGTGGATCAGCCTCTCCGGCGGCCGGCTCGGCGGCAACCCGGGTCGTGCCGAGGGATTCGGGCCGCCTCCGTCGCCGGCAACGGACTCCGCCGAGGTCCGGGGCCGGGCGGAGCAGATGCGCAGGATGTTTCAGCGCGCGGCCGAGCTCCTGGCGACCCCGCCGGCAGGGGACTTATCGTTCATCTACACCACCGGCGAACGGGAACTGGATGCCGCCGGCGTGCCGGCAACGTCGATGCTTGCACAGCGCTATGGGTGCGGGCCACGCGCCGGTCCGGATACCGTGCGCGATACCCGCGCCGGCTACGTCTATGACGGCTCCCGTCAGGACCCGCCCAACCCCGCCTGGGGCGGACCACCCGGGCCCGGGCTCGCCGAGGTGTACACCTACCAGGATTGCCGTGATGGTCGGGTGCTGGCCGACGTGGTCCGTCTCGGCAAGGGACATACCGAGGGCCTCGAGCCCAACGTCACGGCAAAGCTCGTGGATCTCATGGTGTCGGCCCCGGGAGGGCGGATTCAGGCGCTCGCACGACAGACGGCCGCGCTCGGCGCGCCGATCGAGATCGCCGGGGTGTCCTGCCGCAACCCGGAGTATCACTGTCCGGATGCCGGCTGCCCGCTCGACATCATCGCGCAGCGCGGCAACGCCACGGACCTTGCCACCGGGCGCAACTTCTTTCTCGATTATCCCTGTGATCTGCGTGCCGGCGAGAATGTGGTGTTCGTGCTCAACCTGCACGGCGGAGGCTCCATCGGTAACTGGCAGCGTCACTACTTCCCGCTCGTGGACCTCAAGGACCAGTATCGCCTGATCGTCGCGACTCCGAGCGGCGTGATACGCGCCTGGATGCCGGAGAACGATGACCAGCACCTGGCGAACATCGTCAACTACGTCTACGACAGGTTCTCGGAGGTCAACATCACCGGGTTCTGGCTCGCCGGCCACTCCCAGGGCGGCCAGACGGCCAACCGTCTGATCAACGAGGGTTTCTTTGCGGATCGTCTCACCGGCTGGGTCAGCCTGTCCGGTGGCCGGCTCGGCTCGGAGCGCAGCACCATCCGGGCACCGATTCCGCGCGGGACCCCGCCCCCCGGGGTCGAGTTACCGCCCGGGCCTCTGCGATTGGTGGCGCACGCGGAAGATCTGCCGGACGGCGCGTTTTCTCACATCTACGTCACGGGCCAGCACGAGATCCCGGCCGAGCAGGGAATGAAGTTGCCGGAGACGTCACCCTGGGCGGAGAAACTCGGTTGCGGGTCACGGGATCGGCGGGAGGATGTGGTGGACACCCGTCCCGGGTATGTCTACGACACCCGGGAGCAGAGCAACCGCAACCCGATCTGGGGACTCGATCCGCGCCCGGGCACCGCGGAGGTATACGTTTTTCCGGATTGCGACGACGGTCGGGTCGTGGCGGACGTGGTGCGGCTCGACAAGGGGCATACGGAGGGGCTGGAGCCGAACGTGACGGAAGCCATCGTCCGGCTCATGCTGTCTGCACCATAGAGATTCGAAGGGGAGAGGAAACGATGGGAGAGACGATCGAGACCTCGCTCGGCCGTGTGGCCGGCGAACGCGAGGAAGACGTGCTGGTGTTCCGGGGCATTCCCTACGGAGCCCCGACCGGCGGTGCGCACCGGTTCAAGCCGCCGCGTCCAGCCGAGGCCTGGGCGGGGGTGCGCGACGCGACCGCGTTCGGGCCGGTGTGCCCTCAGGCGGGGGCGCTCGCCGGCAACAACCGGCTCGCCGACGAGAAGACCATCGGTCCGCTGCCGGACCTGCCGCTCACCGAGGACTGCCTGTCGCTGAACGTCTGGTCGCCGGCGGCCGATGGGAACAGACGACCGGTGCTGTTCTGGCTGCACGGCCGCGGCTTTGCGGAAGGGTCCGGGTCGGAAGGCTGGTACAGCGGCGCGAAGCTCGCCGCTTCCGGCGACGTGGTGGTGGTGACGATCAACCATCGCCTCAACGTGTTTGGCTATCTGCATCTGGCCGACCTGGCGGGTGAGGACTTCGCGGGCTCCGGCGTGGCGGGCATGCTCGATGCGATCCTCGCCCTCGAGTGGGTGCGCGACAACATCGCGGCGTTCGGCGGTGATCCGGACAACGTCACCATCTTCGGCGAGTCCGGCGGCGGCGCCAAGGTGAGCACCCTGCTCGCCATGCCGAAGGCCGAGGGGCTGTTTCACCGCGCCATCATCCAGAGCGGGCCGGGGTTGCAGGGTCAGGACGCGGGGGCGGCGACCGAGTACGCACAGAAGCTGCTCGCCGAGCTCGGGTTGAAGCAGAGCGACATCGCGAAGCTTCAGTCGCTGCCGGCCGAAGCGCTGGTCGCTGCCATGGTGGCCACGGCCGGTCAGGGTCCGGGTGGTGCCATGTCGCTGCGGCCGGTGGTGGACGGCCACTATCTGCCGGCTCATCCCTTCGATCCGGTGGCGGCACCCACGGCCCGGCACGTGCCGATCCTGATCGGCACCAACAAGGACGAGTCGGCGCTCTTCGCGGCGGGGGACCCCAAGCGTCGCCGGCTGAGCGAAGAAGACCTCGAGCGGCGTCTCGATCGGATGCTCGGCGAGCGGCGCGATGCGATCCTGGCCGTCTATCGTCGCGAGCGGCCGGACGCCACCCCCTGGGATCTCTACATTGGCATTCGCAGCGAAGGCATGCGGTTGCGTTCCATTCAGCTGGCGGAGCGGCAGATCGTGGCCGGTGGTGCGCCTGTGTTCATGTACCTGTTCACCTTCGAGAGCAATGCCATGGGCGGGCTGTTCAAGGCGGCGCACGCGCTGGAGATCCCGTTCGTGTTCAACAACCCCGACATCTCGCCGTTCACGGGAACCGGCGACGAACGCTACGAGCTCGCCCGCGCCATGAGCAGCGCCTGGGTGAACTTTGCCCGCACGGGCGATCCGAACGGCCCGGGCCTGCCGACGTGGCCGGCCTACGACGCCACCAAACGCGCCACCATGATTTTCGATGTGCGCTGCTCCGTGGAAGACGACCCGCGGCGCGCGGAACGGGAGGTCTGGGAGGGCCGGCCGGCAGTCGGTCTTTGACGGCGGCGCGATCTGGCCCGGGGGCGGGCTGTGTTATCGTCCCGATCCGGGAGGGACTCTCTGCATGCGCTGGCTCATCGCTTTCCTGTTCTGGATGTCTCTGGGGCTGCCTGGCGCCCTGCGCGCTCAGGATTATGAACTCGTCATCGAGAACGGTCGGGTCATGGATCCACAGACGGGCCTGGACGCGGTCCGCCAGGTCGGCATCCGGGACGGCCGCATCGTTGCCATCAGCACCGAGCCGCTCGTCGGCGGCAAGCACATCGATGCCACCGGCCTGGTGGTCGCGCCGGGATTCATCGATCTGCATGCGCACGGCCAGGACGAGCGCAGCAACCGTTTCCAGGCGGCGGATGGCGTGACCACGGCCCTTGAGCTGGAGCAGGGCGTGTTGCCCGTTGCGGCATGGCTCTTATCCCGGACCGGACGTTCGCCCATCAATTTCGGGGCTGCCAGCGGTCATCTGGCCGCACGGATCAATCTGGTGACGGGACTGGAGGTGGGCAATCCCATATACGTGACCGATGAGCAGCGCGCGGCGGCAGGCGATGGCGACTATGCGGGCGCGGTGTTCGACCGGGGACGGATCGACGCCCTGGTGGCGGACCTGGAGGCCGGGCTCCTTGAGGGCGGGCTCGGCATCGGCTCCGGCATCACCTATATGCCCGGTGCGAGCCACGAAGAGATCCTGGCGCTGTTCGAGCTCGCGGCGCGTTACCAGGTGCCGGTGTTCACCCATATCCGTCAGGCCCGCTACATGGGCGGCGACCTGCTCGCGCCGCTGCAGGAGGTGCTTGCCGACGCGGCAGTCACCGGCGCGTCACTGCACGTGGTGCACATCAACTCCAGCATGGACGAGTCGGCGCGTACCGCCATGAAGATGATCCGTGGGATGCGCAGCCACGGCATCGACGTCACCACCGAGAGCTATCCCTACACAGCAGGTTCAACGCGGCTCGAGAGCGCGCTCTTCGACGACTATCAGGGCGACTACGGGCAGCTGCAGTGGACGGAAACGGGTGAGCGACTCACGAAGGAGACTTTCGATGAGTACCGCAAGCAGGGTGGGTGGGTGATCATTCACGGCCGCAGTGAGGACACCAACCGCTGGCTGGTGGCTCAGGAAGACGTGATGGTGGCGAGCGACGGCGTCCCGTTTGTCGGCGACTTCTCGCACCCGCGCAGCGCCGGCACCTACGCTCGCGTGCTCGGTCACTACGTGCGTGACGAGCAGGCGCTGCCGCTCATGGTGGCGCTCAGGAAAATGACTCTGGACCCGGCGCAGCGGCTCGAGGCCTTCGCCCCCGCAATGCGCAGGAAGGGCCGGGTACAACCGGGGATGGATGCGGACCTGACCCTGTTCGATCCCGATGAGATCCTCGACCAGGCCACCTACACGGTACCGGCACGAACGTCGGCCGGCGTGGTCCACGTGCTCGTCGGCGGCACCTTCGTTGTCCGCGACGGCGTCCTGGTTGATGGGGTCTATCCGGGCAAACCCATCGTCTCCGAGCTTGAACGGGCGTTGCCTGGCGGTTCACCGGCGGGTTGATCAACCCCGACGGTTGACTTCGGCGGGGAATCGCAGATAGTCGAGTTGTTGAAGGGAGGAACCATGGATCGACCAGGCTTGGTCATCGTCGCGATGCTCCACATTCTCTGGATCGCGGCGCTGGCCGGCGCGGCCCAGGCTGCGGAGTTTCCGGAACCGCTCGCGCCGGAGCCCATTCCGTCGGTCGCCGCGCTCGGCACACCGTACCCCGCGAGCTACGCACTGGTGCACGACTTCGACGGGGCGTTCCTGCTGGTGGACAGCGCCGACGCTCGGCTGAAGGGCATGCTCTCCACCAGCGAGTTTGCGACGGTGGCTGCTTCCGGTCCGCGTCAGGAACTGTACGTCGGCGAGACCTACTACAGCCATGGCTCGCGGGGCGAGCGGGCGGACCTGGTGAGCGTCTACGACATGGCGACCCTCGCCCTGGAGGCGGAGATCGCGATCCCCAACAAGCGCGCCGCCCTGGTGGCGCACCGCAGCGCCATGGCGATCACCGCGAGTGGCGACTTCCTGCTGGTGTTCAACCTCACCCCGTCGACCTCTGTTTCCGTGGTGGATCTGGACCGGCGGACGTTCGTCGGCGAGATCCCCACCCCGGGCTGCAGTCTCGTCTACCCCACCCGGGCGAACGAGTTCTTCATGCTGTGTGGCGACGGCGCCTTGAACAAAGTGGTGCTCGACGACGCCGGCGCGGTCGTGAGCCAGACCAAGAGCGCGCCGTTCATCGACATCGACAACGATCCCCTGGCGGAAAAGGCAACCTTCCTGGATGGCGCCTGGCAGTTCGTGAGCTTCAACGGTGACGTGCAGCCGATCAGCGCAGCAGGCGAGCCTGGCGAGCGCTGGCCGCTGACCAGCGAGGCGGAACGGGCGGCCGGTTGGCGTCCGACCAGCATGTGGTGGACGGCCGGGTTGCCGGGCGGCCGTCTTTGGGTGGCGATGACCCCGAACGGTTACGACGGCAGCCACAAGGATCCGCTGACCGAGGTGTGGCTCTTCGACGTGAACGAGCACAAGCGGCTGGCCCGTCTGCCCGTGAAGGTGCCGGGCCTGAGTCTGGCGGTGACCGCGGAGGAGGCCCCGAGGCTCATGATCCTCACCGTCGAGGGCACGCTCGATGTCTACGATGCCATGAGCGGCGAGTACCAGCGAACGATTCCGGACCTGGGCGCGGCGCCGCTTCAGGTGTATCGACTGCCGTAGGAGAGGACATGAACTGGCTTGATCGAATCGCGGAGCGGGCGGCACGGAACATCGCGCACAAGAGCTCGCGGAGAGGCTTTCTCGGTCGTCTGGGCGGCTCGCTGGTCGGCGCGGCCGTGACGCTGCCCCTGCTGCCGGTCGCCCGGTCGAGCGCCGCGGAGGTCACCTCCGGGGTGCCGCCGGCCGCCACCGGCGATCCGCAGGACCCGGGCGATCCGACCAGCTGCGAGTACTGGCGCTATTGCGCCATCGACGGCTATCTCTGCAGCTGCTGTGGCGGGTCGCGCAACACCTGTCCGCCGGGTACGGAGATGTCGCCGCTGACCTGGATCGGCACCTGTCGGAACCCGGCGGATGGGCGCAACTACGTGATTTCCTACAACGACTGCTGCGGCAAAGGCAGCTGCAACCGATGCCTGTGCGGCCGCAACGAAGGTGACAAGCCGGTCTACCGTCCCCAGGCGGCGAACGATATCAACTGGTGCATGGGCACCAGCACCAACATCTACAACTGCTCGACGGCCGTGATCATCGGCATGGCGATGGAGTGAGCCCCCACTCGTGACGCTGACGGACGTTCTAGCGGCGGCACTTTGCTGGTTTGCGGCGGGTCTGTTCACGACCGCGGCGTTCATCAAGCTGCGCGATTTTCCGGCCTTTACCGGTTTCGTCGCTGGGTATCGCCTTCTCCCACCGTCGCTCGTGCGTCCGGCCGGCATGCTGCTCGTCTCTCTGGAAGTGCTCGCCGTGGTCGCCGTTCTGCTGGGTGAGGGGCTGTCTGCCCTGGTCCCGGCTGGACTGCTGTTCACCTACGGATTCGCGATGAGCATCAATCTGCTGCGCGGGCGAAGGGACATCGATTGTGGCTGCGGTGGCACCCCCATGCCCATCGGCTGGACGCTGGTCCTGCGCAATCTGGTGCTCGGCGCGCTCGTTGGCTGGGCTGTCATTGCCCGGACGGGCCCCGCTCTCCTTCTGCTGCCTGTGGCCGGACTCGCGCTGGCGGCCGGTGCCGCGCTCGTTCTCGGCCTGCTCTATGCCGCCTTCAATCAGCTCGAGGCGAATCGCGCCACCCATCGCCGTCTGTGGATGGTGTCGGCATGAGCGCGATGACCATCGCGCTCGTGCTGCTCTGGGTGCTGGTGCTGGTGCTCGCCGTGATCGTCTATGCGCTGGCCCGGCAGGTCGGAGTGCTCTACGAGCGGGTGGCTCCGGCGGGGGCGCTCATGGTGAATGCGGCGCTCAGCGTAGGCGATGAGTCTCCGACCATCGCAGTGCGGACCCTGGACGGCGAGGCACTGACCCTGGGCGGGGCGATGACGCCGCGCCCCCTGCTGCTGTTCTTTCTGGCGCCCGACTGCCCCATCTGCAAGTCCCTGCTGCCGGTCCTCAAGTCCGTGGCGCGCCGGGAACAGGGTGTGGATATCGTGCTCGCCAGCGACGGGGAGGACGTGGATGTCCACCGGGCCTATGTGCGTGCCAACGACCTGGCCCGGTATCCCTACGTGCTCTCCGAGCTGCTCGGGAGGAGCTACGGTGTGTCCAAGCTCCCATATGCCGTGCTCATCCGCGCCGGCGGTGCCGTGGCCTCGCTCGGTATCGTCAACTCCAGGGAGCATCTGGAAAGCCTGTTCGAGGCCGAGGAGCTGGGGGTGGCGTCCATTCAGGAGTTTCTCGCCCGCGATGCCGAACGCGGCGCGCCCGGTTCCCTGTTCGTGGACGCCGGCACGCGGAAGTCCTGATCATGGCCTGGCGTCGGCGCTGGACGAGTTCTCTGCTGGCCGTGCTCCTCGCCGGGGTGCCGAGGGCATATGCGGATGAGTTGCCGGGCGTGGTGGATGCCAACCGAGCGCGGATCAACTACATGCTCAACTGCCGCGGCTGCCACGGGCCGGGTGGTGAGGGCAACGCGGTCGGCGGCATCCCCCGCCTCGCCGGCTTCGTCGGTAACTTTCTCAGGGTCCCGGGCGGCCGTGCGTACCTGGTGCAGGTGCCGGGCTCGGCTAACGCCGCGCTCTCGGATGCGGCGCTCGCCGAGCTTCTGAACTGGCTGTTGCCGACAATGGGCGGCGACACGGTGCCCGCGACCTTCGACCCCTACGAGACGGAAGAGGTGGGCCGGCTGCGGCAGACGCCGGAGACGGATGTCGCCGGCACCCGGTCTGCGCTGCTGCAGGTGCTCGCCCGGCAGGGGGTGGTCGAGCCCTGAGCCCGCACCCTGGCGACCGCCAGCGCGCCGTTCAGAGCTGCGCTTCCAGCGTCCCTGTCATGGCGACCGGCAGCGGGATCGGCTCGGGGCCCTGCTGGAATGTGACCAGGGACTGGAGCACGCATCTGGCGGCCTTCTGCCTCTGCACCAGGTAGCACTCGTAAGTGACGGCGTTGTCGCGTACGTCGTCGCGGCGCTCCGGCGGCTCGATGACGTACTCATCGGTCTCGATCAGAAGCCGCCCATCCGGCTCGACACGATAGGTGCCGAACACCGAGAAGCGGGTGCGTATGCCGACGGGAACGGTCGGCGTGTGGAAGGTCAGCGTGTACTCGCCCCAGACCTGTCCATTGCCATCGAACTGAAGGCGACCTACCGCGGAAGCGTCCAGCCTGACCCGATCGCCGGTGAACGGCGGTGGCGCCGAGGAAAACGACCCGTTTAATGACAGAATCTGGACGCCACGCAGGCTCTGGGCGCCGAAGATCTCGTCTGCCCGGGCGCCGTACCCCGGCCCGAGAAGCAGCATCGCGGTCGCGATCAGGCGCACGGTTCTACTGGTATTCAGCACTTTCATCTTTCTCATCCCACTGTCCGTGATATTGGGGAGGACACGCTAGAACAGCGCGAACGCAGCGTCGTGATGAGGTACTGATGATTTGCTTACGACTCCGTGATCAGGACGTCTGTCGCCGTTTCTCGATGGCGTCGAGGATCTGTGCCTCGAAGTCGCCGAGCGGTATCTCGCTCTGCGCCGCGTCGCCGTGGCGCCGCCAGGTCACCATGCGCCCGGCCTGCTCGCGGGCGCCGACGATGAGCAGGTTCGGCACCTTCTCGGCGGCGGCCTCGCGGATCTTCTTGGATACCGTGTCGCTGTGTCTCGGCATGTCGGCGCGCACGAACTTCTCGCGCAACCGGCCGACGATCTCGCGGCCGTAGTCGTCGAACTGATCCGAGACCGTGATCACGCGTACCTGAACCGGGGCGAGCCAGGTCGGCAGGGCGCCGCCGTAGTGCTCCAGCAGAAACGCCACCATCCGTTCGTGCGTCGACAGGGGCGCCCGGTGTATGCAGTAGGGCACATGTTCGGCACCGTCGTCACCGACGTAGCTGAGCCCCATGCGCGCCGGCTGGGCGAAATCGAGCTGCACCGTGCTCACCGTCTCGCTGCGGCCGGTCACGGTATGGAACTGGATGTCGATCTTCGGCCCGTAAAAGGCGGCCTCGCCGGGTCCATCCACGTAGTCGAGCTGAAGCTCTCGCAGAACGTCGGCCAGCAGCGCTTCGCACCGTGCCCAGGCGGCCGGGTCGTTCACGTACTTATCCGTGCGCCGGGGATCCCAGCGGGAGAGCCTGACGTCGAAGTCGACGAGCCCCAGCGTCCGATATACCTCCTGGTAGAGGAGGATCACCTGTCGTATCTCTTCGCGTACCTGATCCTCGGTGCAGTAGATGTGGGCATCGTTCATGCAGAATCCGCGTGTGCGGAGCAGACCGCTCACGGCACCGGAGCTCTCCCACCGGTAGCACTGGCCGTATTCGGCCAGGCGCAGCGGCAGGTCGCGGTAGCTGCGAGGACGGGCGGCGAAGATGCGATGGTGGTGTGGGCAGTTCATCGGCCGCAGCACATACGAATCCCTGGGTTCTTCCGCGTCCGTCTCCTGCACGTGCATGCCGGGAAACATGTCGTCGGCGTAGTAGGGCAGGTGCCCTGACGTGCGATACAGGTCTGTCCGGGCAATGTGCGGCGTGGCAACCCGCTGGTAGCCGCCCCTGAACTCGAGCTCCCGGGCGAGCTTTTCGAGCTCGTCGCGCACGACGGTCCCGTTCGGCAGCCACAGCGGCAGGCCGCGCCCCACCGCAGGATCGAAGTCATAGAGGTCGAGCGCCGGCCCCAGGCGCTTGTGGTCTTTTGCCTGTGCCTCCTCGTAGGCGCGAACGTGCGTCTCGAGGGTCTCCCTGTCGGAGAAGGCCCAGGCGTAGATGCGAGTCATCATCACGTTGTCCGAGTCACCGCGCCAGTAGGCCCCGGCAAGACTGCGCAGCCGGAACGCGTCCGCCGGAATTTCCCGGGTGCTGCGCACGTGCGGACCTTCGCACATGTCCACGAACGGTCCATTGCGATAGAAGGACAGGTCCTTGAGGTCGCGGGTCTCGAACAGCTCCTGCGCGTATTCGCGCTTGTACGGCTCGTTCATGTCATCGAGCCGCACCAGCGCCGCTTCGCGCTCGAGCGTTTCCTGTTCGAACAACTGACCCTCCTTCAGGATGCGGCGCATGATCCGCTCGATGTCCGCGAAATCGTCCTCCGAGAGCGGTGCGCTGAGGACGAAGTCGTAGTAGAAGCCGTCATCGATCGCCGGCCCGAAGCCGAGTGTCGATCCGGGGCGGAGCTCCAGCACGGCCTGCGCGAGCACGTGGGCCAGGCTGTGGCGGATGCGAAGCAGCGCATCGTCGAATGCGGCCGGGGCATCTTGATTGGATGTCATGTTTCTTGCCTCTACGACCCCGGACCATAAAAAAACCCCGGGGCATCGCCTCCGGGGTTCTTGATCAGGCGACGCCGTTCGGGTCGCCTCGTTTTCCAGACAGAGCTAGGCGGCCCCCAACCGAGAGGTGGTGGTCGTCGTGGTAGTCGTCTGGAAGAAGTGCTTCATAACGATGCAGATGATAGCCGGGCGGTCTGACATTTCAACCGAGAAGGCTGGAAAGGTCCGGCCAGCCGAAAAGGATCTCTTCCGTCTGAAAGGCATCGACTTTCACCGGTCTGCGGCCGATCTCAATGCCCCCGAGGCGCCTGTAGAAGCCGCAGCTCGGATTTTCCCGGACGCAGCCGATCTCGACAGAGCGTGCACCGCCGCGTTGCAGACGGCGGACGGCATCTCTGAGCAGCTTTCGTCCGAGTCCCTGCCGCTGACGGGTTGGTAGCACGTACAGTCCCTGGATCGAGCCGTCGTACCCCTCGCTGTCGGCCCAGGGTGCGGCCCACACGAAACCGATGACGCGATCCCCGCGCTCCAGAACTCGGAATGTCTGGCCGCGATCGGTGTTGGTCGGGAACGAGTCGCGCCAGCCCCGGGCGCTCTGTGCGGGGGTCCAGGAAAAATCCAGACACTCCTCCGGTATGTGGCCGATGAACGTCGAATGCGAGGCCGACACCGTGATCAGTCCGAGCGCGTCGCAGTCTTCGATGCGGGCGTCTCTTGTGCGGATGGTTGTCACCTTCAATCCTGCGCAGACGCTGCGACAGGAGACCCGGCAGCAGGCGCGCGATGACTCGATGGTGCCAACGGCACCTCGGGAGCGCAAACCCGCGCTTCGGCTAGAGCATCAGACCCAGCAGAAACCCGGGAATCTGCAGCAGCCACGCCGTGGCGACGATGATCATCGCCCGCTTGACCCAGCTTGGTATGGGTCGGAGCGTAAAGCCCAGTTCCTCTTCAATACCCGTCATCTGTATCGCTCTTCGAGACGTTCGTCACGCCTTTCACGTGAACCCTTCGAAAAACTCTACAGAGCACCACGGGGAGCGATGTAAGGGGTTGTGGCAGTTCGGTTCGAGAGTGTTCGACGTCAGGGCGGTTCACAGAAGCTTCAGGTAGGTCCGGGACCGGTCGACCTGGGCGAAGCCGCAATCCTCGTAGAGGCGTATGGCCTGGTGATTGAAGCCGGCCGTGTAGATTCGTGCGAACGCCATGCCCTTCGCGGCGAGCCGTTTCAGTCCCTCGTTCATCACCGCCTGGCTGACTCCCGTTCCTCGGAACTCGGGCCGCGTGCCGAACGGCTCGAACGAGCCGATGCGCGAGACGGGGTCCGTCCAGGCGATCGTGTAGCTTGCAAGCTGACCGTCCGATGTCACCGCAACGATGTCGAGATCCGGATCGAACACCTCCGAGATCGCTCTGACGCCCTGGTACTGCGCCAGGTTGAAGCCGGCGGCAGGCGCCCAGGCCGCAGCGTGCAGGGCGACCCGGGCCTCGAGTTCCTGCTCTTCCACTGGACGGATTGTGAACGCGTCGGTGTTGCTGGGTGGGTCGAGATCGCGAAGCGTGCAGGTCAGGATGGGCTCGAAGTGCGCCGTGGGCTCGAAACCATGATCCCGCAGGACGGTCTCCCGACGGACGTCGGAGGCGAGCGCCGCCGCGACCAGGTACCGGTTCGCAGCCAGCGGGTGTGGGCGTGGCGCGCTGATGGCCGCTGCCCACTCGGACATGGAGGACAGCTCCAGATAGAAAGGATAGTTGGGCGGAAATGCCGCGCGCCTGGCCTGTGCCCAGTCGAGGATCGTGCGCGACAGCGTTACATCGCTCGCCCGATCATCGCGGACGTCGAACAGGAGCCCATCGGGCGGCTGAAACCATCCGAATCCCGCGAGCCCCATCTCGTCCCACCAGAGCCGGATGTTGTCCTCCGGCTCGCAGCCCGGAAACTGCCAGGCGATATCGCTGGTCATCAGGTACGTGTGACCGACGGGGCGTGTCGCAGCGTTGCCGGCGATCAGGCGGAGGAGCGCCGGCAGGTCGTCGTTCGAGAACGGGCGAACGTGCATGGTGCCATCCCCATCGCCGATGTGGGTGCTTATGCCGGCTGGCGTGCCAGCTCTTCCGCGTACGCTTCCCGCATGTGGAACTTCTGCATCTTGCCGGTCACCGTCATCGGGAACTCATCGACGATCTTGATGTGCTTCGGAATCTTGAAGTGCGTGATCTGTCCCTCGCAGTACCGGCGGATGTCCTCCGGGGTGGCGGTCGACCCCGCTCGGAGCTGTACCCAGGCCGCCACCTGCTCCCCGTACTTCTCGTCCGGGATTCCGAACACCTGCACTTCCTGAATGTCGGGATGGGTATAGAGGAACTCCTCGATCTCACGTGGATAGATGTTCTCACCGCCGCGGATGATCATGTCCTTGATGCGGCCGGTGATCTTCAGGTAGCCATGCGCGTCCATCTCGCCCAGATCGCCGGAGTGCAGCCAGCCATCGGCATCGACGGTTTCCGCTGTACGCTCCGCGTCGTCCCAGTAGCCCTGCATGACGCCGTAGCCGCGAGCGCAGACCTCGCCGGTCTCGCCGACGTCGGCCGTGCTGCCATCCTCGCGGATGATCTTCATCTCCCAGTTGGTGTGGGCGCGCCCGACGGTGGTGACGCGGGCTTCGAACGGATCGTCGATCTCGGTCATGGCGTCGATGGGGCTGCACTCGGTCTGGCCGTAGCCGATCACGATCTCCTTCAGGTCCATCTCGTTGATGAGCCGTTTCATGAGCTCGATGGGACAGGTGGAGCCGGCGATGATGCCGGTGCGCAGGGAACTCACGTCGTAGTGCCCGAAGTCGGGGTGGTCCAGCTCGGCGATGAACATGGTGGGCACGCCGTGCAGCGCGGTGCAGCGTTCAGCCTGGACGGCCTCGAGCACGGGCAACGGATCGAACACCTCGCAGGGCAGTACCATTGTCGCACCGTGCGCAACGCAGACCAGCGTGCCCAGCACCATGCCGAAGCAGTGATACATGGGCACCGGAATGCAGAGAATGTCGTTCGGCGTGAAGCGCATGGTCTGCCCGGCGAAGTAGGCGTTGTTCAGGATGTTGGTATGGCTGAGCGTAGCGCCCTTCGGGGTTCCGGTGGTGCCGCTGGTGAACTGGATGTTGATGGGATCACCGGGATTCAACGCGCCGCCGATCTCCGCCAGGCGTGCGGTTTCCTCGTTGCCGCCCATGGTCTGAACGTCGGCAAAGTTGTACATCCCCGGGGAGGTGGTCTCGCCCATACGGATCACGATCTCGAGAGTGGGCAGCTTCTTCGCCGACAGCTCCCCGGGCCTGCATTGGGCAAGCTCCGGGGCGAGCGTCGTGAGCATGTCGAGGTAGTGGCTCGTCTTGAAGCGCTCCGCGGTGACGATGGCCCGGCAGCCCACCTTGTTCAGCGCGTACTCGAGCTCGTAGAGCCGGTATGCCGGATTGATGCAGACCATGATGGCGCCGATCTTCGCTGTGGCGAACTGGGTCAGCACCCACTCGTAGCGGTTCGGCGACCAGATACCGACCCGATCGCCCTGCTCGATGCCCAGCGCGAGCAGGCCCGTGGCGAGCCGGTCCACCTCCCGCACGAATTCCCCATAGGTCCAGCGAACGTTCTGGTGCGGCATGATGAGGGCGGGGTGGGACGGATCCCTGGCGGCCACGGCGTCCAGGTGTTGCCCGATCGTCACGGACAGCAGCTCGGCCTTGCGACCGCTCGCTTGCGCCTTCGTCAGCGTGGTCATGATTCGGTCTCCCCTGGATCCCCGATCTCATAGACTAGCACGGTATCGCGTAGCGGCACGCGCAATGCGCGCCGCGGCACGATACGCTGTCGCTGGCCGGCAACGCGGATCACGAGATGAGCTACCTGAGACGGAGACACCACGTACCGGGCCTGTCCCCGGGCACCTACGATACCCCCCAGACCCGGGAGGTCGCAGCCCCCGACGTGACGGTCCTGGATTTTTCGGCCGACGGCTCCATCGAGCGCTCGGGCATCGGGACCCTGGACCGTGATCTGGAGGGAACCGCTCGCTGGGTGATAATCTCCGGCCGTCCGAACCTGGACGTGCTCGAAGCCCTGCGGGACCGGCTCGAGCTCGACCCGCTGGTGCTGGAGGACATCGTCAGTCAGGGAGAGCGTCCCAAGCTCACGGATCTCGAGACTCACGTCCTGGTGACACTGTCGGTGCCGGATGCCGACGAGCCGGCCCAGTTCCGGCAGCTGAGTCTCTGCCTGGTCGGACGCACGCTGGTATCCATCTACGATGGGAATGCTGACTTCGTCGCGCCGGTGAGGCGACGCATCGATCAGTCCGCCACCTTTCGCGAGCGGGGTGCGCCCTACCTGCTCTATGCGATCATCGATCTGGCGGTGGACGTGCTGTTTCCGTCTATCGAGGCGATCGGCGATCGGCTGGAAACCCTGGAGACGACCATCATCGAAAAGCCGGAGCCCTCACTGATCGCCGAGGTGCACGAGGTGAGGCGCGCCCTGGTGGTGTTCCGGCAGGCCGCCTGGGCAACCAGAGACGTGATCGGCGACGTGCGTCGACACTTCGCAGACGAGGACGCCGGGCGCATCCGGATGTATCTGCAGGATGCCCAGGACCACATCGTCACCATCATCGACATCGTGGAGATGCAGCGCGACCTGGCGACCACGCTCGTGGAGCTCAACATGTCCATGATGAGTCATCGTCTGAACGACGTGATGAAGGTGCTGACCGTCATCGCCACGCTGTTCATACCGCCCACGTTCATCACCGGCATTTACGGCATGAACTTCGATCGCGCCGCCGGGCCGCTCAGCATGCCGGAACTCGGGTGGCCGCTGGGCTACGTGTCGGTGATGGCGGTGATGCTGCTGCTGATGATCGGCATGCTCGCCTACTTCAAGCGCAAACACTGGTTCTGAACGGGCGCCGACTTCTGGCGAAGGCGGCCCTCCGAGGGATCAGTCTTCGCCGATCCGCCGGAAGACCGGATCGCGTTTCTCCATGAATGCGCGCGCGCCCTCCACCGCGTCCGGACTGGTGACGAACTCGTTCTGCACGATTTCGGCTTCGCGCAGTGCCTCCTCGAGCCCGGTGCCGAGGTGTCGGTAGACGAGGCGTTTGGTGGCGGCGATGGCCCCCGGCGGCGAAGTCGTTGCCAGTCGCTCGACGTAGCTCGAGGCAGCATCGAGAAGCGACTCCGGCGGTACGACGCGATCCACCAGCCCGATGGAATGCGCCTCTTCGGCGTCGATACGGTCGCTCATCCAGAGCAGGTCGAGGGCGCGGCTGACGCCGACCAGCCGCGGCAGGAGCCAGGTCGATCCGTGCTCGGCGATGAGCCCGCGCTTCAGGAACACGGTGGTGAAGCTCGCGGCATCGGAGGCGATCCGGAGATCGCTCATCAGCGCCAGAATCAGGCCGCCGCCAGCGGTCACGCCGTTGATGGCGGCGATCACCGGCTTCGGCACACGGGTCAGGTAGCTGAAGATGCCGGGCAGCTCGTCGCTGTGCTCGGGTGTGTTCTCGGGTGGTCGGTCGGAGCCGGTGACCTCGGAGAGCACCTGTGCATCGAGCCCGGCGCTGAAGGCGCGGCCGTTGCCCGTGATGACGATGCCCACCACCCGACGGTCTGCGGCCGCGCTGTCGATGGCGTCGCGGATCTCGCGCAGCGTGTGGTAGGTGAAGGCGTTGAGCTTCTCGGGCCGGTCGAGACGGATCAGCGCGACCGGGTCGTCGATGGTGAGCTCGATGTCCGTGTAGCCGGTCATGCCTCGGCCTGCATCAGATTGATGCGCATGCCGCAGAGATAGACCTGGTCGTCGCCGCTGCGGACGCCCAGGCGCTCGGCGGCGGCGAGTACTGCCTCCCGGTCGACGGTGATCACGTCGATGCCGCCCAGACCTTCGGGTCTGCCATCCGCGCAGGGCACGAAACGCACGGCGGCGTTGTCCAGGCGGAGCCGGGGATGCCCGTCGATGCGATCGAGCCCGATCTGGGCGATCTCGGACCAGCGGGCGGCCACCGCTTCCGGATCGTCGCACTGCACTTCCGCGGCGCTGATGCCCCGCACCCGGGTGAGCGACTGGCCCGCCTGCCAGTCCGGCCCGGCGGGCTCCCAGGGGCCGTCCGCCGCGTGGGCATCGGAACCCATCTGCTCGTCGATCTCGAAGAAGCTGCCGCCCGTATCCTTCGGATGCAGCTGCATGTTGCGGAACTCCGTCGTTTCGAACTGGTTGACGATGCGGATGCCCAGTTCCGCGACTCGCTGCCGGCGCGGCGCGTGGTCGTCGCACTGGGTGATCACCATGTAGCCACCGTCACCACCGCGGCGGGCGAGATAGCGTCCGCCCGCCGTGTTCTCGCGCACGGGTGCGACCACCTCCAGAAACTGATTGCCGATGGGAAACAGAGCGTTCTCCAGCCCGAAGTGGGCGACCCCCGGGTCTCTATAGCAGACGCGGACGTCCAGAACGTCGATGAGCGCGCGTTCCACGGGAGCGAGCTCGTGCGCGACAAGGGCGATCTGACGAAGTCGGAGCCACATGGCGTTCTCCTTCAGCCCTCTCGGGCTCTGGCGGCGCGACGGCCTGTGGTGGTCTCGAGCGAGAAGCCCGCATAGCCCGCGTTCGCGACCTCGTCACACTTCACCCGATAGGCGCCTATCCCACCCACATACGGCATGAAGACTCGTGGCTTTCCGGGAATATTGGCACCAACGTACCAGGAGTTCGCCTGCGGAAACAGAGTAGTGTCCGCCACGGCATTGACGTGCTCCACCCAGGCCTCCTCCGCGTCCGGCCGGGCCTCGATGATGCCGATGTCACGTTCGCGCAGCCAGGTCAGGCAGTCGGCGATCCAGTCCACGTGCTGCTCTATGGACACGATCATGTTGCTCAATACGGACGGGCTGCCGGGTCCTGTGATGACGAACAGATTCGGGAACCCGGAGACCGAAAGCCCGAGGTAGGTCTTCGGTCCGTCGTGCCACTTGTCGGCCAGGCGGATGCCGTCTCTGCCGCGGATGTCCATGGCGAGGAGCGGGCCGGTCATTGCATCGAACCCCGTTGCGAAGACGATCACGTCGAGCTCGTACTCGCCGTCGGTGGTGCGGAGCCCATCGGGCGTGATTTCCTCGATGGGCCCAGTGCGAACGTCCACGAGGGTGACGTTGTCGCGGTTGAACGTTGCGTAGTAGTCCGTATCCACGCAGATGCGTTTCGTCCCGATCGGGTGATCCGACGGGCAGAGCTTTTCAGCCACCTCAGGATCCGAGACGATCTCTCTGATCCTGTCGCGGACGAACCCGGCCGCGGCGTCGTTGGCGGCTTTGTCGAACAGCAGATCGCTGAAGGCGATGAGGAAGGCCGGGCCGCCGGCTTCCCAGAGCTCTTCGAATCGGGCGCGTCGGGCATCGTCGTCGACGTCCAGCGCACGCGGCAGGTGCTCGAACATCCCCGCGAAGTCGATCTGCGGTGGCTCGCTGCGCGATGCCATGAAGGTCTCGCGGTGGGCGGTGATCTGCGCCTCGGTGAGAGGCTCGTTGCGTGCCGGCACGCTGAAGTTCGGCGTTCGCTGAAACACCACCACGGACTCCGCGGATTCGGCGATGACCGGAATCGACTGAATGCCGGAGGACCCGGTGCCGATGACGCCGACGCGTTTGCCGGTGAAGTCGACGTCGCCGTGCGGCCACCGGCCGGTGTGGTACCACTCGCCGCGAAACGACTCGAGTCCCGGGAAGTCCGGTACCCGGGAGGCAGACAGACAGCCCACCGCGGTGATCACGAAGCGGGCAGTCACGACCTGGTCGCGGTCCGTGGTGACGGTCCACGTGCCGCTCGTGGCGTGGAAGGTGGCGGACTCCACCCGGGTTTCGAACTCGATGTCGCGCTTCAGGTCGAAACGGTCCGCGACGTGGTTGGCGTACCTGAGGATCTCCGGCTGTGCCGCGTAGCGCTCGCTCCACGACCACTCCCGCTGCAGCTCATCCGAGAAAGCGAACTGATACTGCAGGCTCTCCACATCACAGCGGGCGCCCGGATAGCGGTTCCAGTACCACGTGCCGCCGACGCCGTCGCCTGCTTCGAAGACCCGCACCGAGAATCCGCGGTTTCTCAGCACGTGCAGCATGTACATGCCGGCGAATCCGGCACCGATGACCACGGCGTCCACCTCGTCTGGTGTCGTGATGCGTGCTGCCTCGCTCATCTGTTTCTCTCCACTCCTCTGAATTCAGAGCTTCGGGGATCGTGCACGCGAAACCCGGCTTTTTCAAACGCGTTTCAGTTTTATGGCAAGGACAGGATCCCTTATGGGAGTCGTAGCGCGGAGTTGACCCGTCTGCGAGGATGGCTAACGCTAGTATCACGGCAGGTCTGTAGGAAGGAAGAAGGCAGATGAGGTATTCGGTGGCATTCGCATCCGAGGTGGACTCCTGGCGCTGGGCCAGACGCGCTGAGGAGCTCGGCTTTCATGCGGCCTGGTTCTACGACACGCAGCTGCTCAATCCGGACGTTTTCGTCTGCATGGCGCTCGCAGCGCACGAGACGTCGTCGATCCGGCTCGGCACCGGTGTGCTGGTTCCCTCCAATCGCATCGAGGCCGTCACCGCCAATGCGCTGGCATCTCTCGCAAGGATCGCGCCGGGGCGGATCGACTTCGGCGTCGGTACCGGCTTTACGGCCCGGCGAACCATGGGCCTCGGGGCGCTGCCGCTGGCGGTCACGCGGCGTTACGTGGAGCGGGTCATGGGGCTCCTGCACGGCGACACGGTGCGCTGGGAGATCGAGGGCAGAGAGCGGGCCATTCGCTTTCTGAACCCGGAACTGGGCCTGATCAACCTGGATGATCCGATCCCGTTGTGGTTTTCCGCCTTCGGTCCGCGCGCCAAGCGGGTTGCCGCGGATCTCGGTGCCGGGTGGCTGAACTTCGGCATTCAGGGCGCGGTGGAGAGCCTCGACGAGATGCGCGCAGTCTGGGCAGAGGCCGGCAATACCCCTTCGGACCTGCACGCCAACCTGTTCTTTCTGGGGGCCGTGCTCGACGGGGACGGGCCCGCCAACGAAGCGGCGCTGATGGCGCAGGCCGCCCCGCAGACCGCCGTGCTCTTTCACAATCTGGCCGACGAGGTGGGTGCCATGGGCGGGCGAAACCTGCCTGCCGGCCCTCTCAAGGATGTGCTGGACGACTACCTCCAGGTGCACGCCGCCTATCAGCCGGCGGACGCCCGGTACCTCTCCAACCACCGCGGCCACCTGATGTTCGTTCGGGAAGAGGAGACCCACCTGACCCCCGAGCTGGTCCGCGCGACCACGCTTTCCGGTCCGACCGAAGAGCTGGTGGCCCGCCTGCGCGAGCTGGAAGCGTCGGGCTACGAGGAAGTCACGGTGCAGCTCGTGCACGATCACGAAGCGGCGATAGAGGGCTGGGCCAGAGTATTTCAGGCCGTCTGATTCGTGAGTCGTCGTTCGAAGACCATGGTGGCAGCTGGAGCGGTACGTGGCTGAGGCGACGTCGACCGACGAGTCCACGCTGGCGCCGTTCAGGGTGCCCATGTTCCGTCGGCTCTGGCTCGCCAGCATGGTGTCCAACTTCGGGGGGCTGATCCAGGGGGTGGGCGCGGCCTGGCTGATGACCACGATCGCGGGCTCCGCGGACATGGTGGCGCTCGTGCAGACGTCCACGACGCTGCCGATCATGATCTTCTCGCTGGTGGCCGGTGCCGTCGCGGACAGCTTTCCGCGCCGCAACGTGATGCTTACCGCGCAGATACTGATGTTCACC
>JASFLG010000007.1:0-24855 GCA_050118205.1 Pseudomonadales bacterium | reverse complement strand
ACGGTCTGTGCCAGAAGGTCTGCCCCACGGGCGCCATCTCCCTGGTGTTCGGCACCGCCGAACGCGGTATCGATATTCCGACCCTGAACCCGGATTTCTCCACCAACGTGGACGGCGTGTACATCGCCGGCGAGCTCGGGGGCATGGGGCTGATCAAGAATGCGGTCGAGCAGGGCCGTCAGGCCATCGCCGCCATTGCGGACCGGGTCCGCGGTGCGCCGCGCAGCAGGGACGTGCCACTCGACGTGATCATCGTCGGCGCGGGCCCGGCGGGCATCGCCGCCACCCTCGGCGCCATGGAGCGGAAGCTCAAGTACCGGACCATCGAGCAGCACGCCTTCGGCGGCACGCCGGCGAACTTTCCCCGCGGCAAGCTGGTGATGACGTCACCGGCGCAGCTGCCCCTGGTCGGCAAGCTGCCGTTCAAGGAGACCACGAAGGAAAAGCTCATGGGGTTCTGGGAGAGCATCCGTGAGCGGACAGGCATGCAGGTGAACTACAACGAACGCCTGCTCGGCATCTCCCCGGAGATCGGCGCGCTCACGGTTACCACCAGTACCGGCACATACGTGACCCGCACGGTGCTGCTCGCCATCGGCCGACGCGGCACGCCGCGGCGGCTCGATGTGCCCGGTGAGGATCTGCCGAAGGTCACCTACTCGCTGCTCGACCCGGCGGAGTACCGGGGCCGGCGGGTGCTGGTGGTGGGAGGCGGCGACAGCGCCCTGGAAGCGGCCGCAAGCATCGCCGATGAGCCGGACACGCATGTCACCCTCTCCTACCGGTCCGCCAGCTTCAGCCGGGCGAAGAAGAAGAACCGCGAACGGATCGACGCCCTGGCCGCCGAAGGACGGCTGACCGTGATGCTCGAGAGCAACGTCATGGGCATCGAGGAGGAGACCGTGGTTCTCGACACCACGGCCGGACCGCGGCGGCTGGACAACGATGCGGTCATCGTCTGCGCCGGGGGGATCCTGCCCAACGCCCTGCTGCACGAGGCGGGCATCAACACCGAGACGAAGTATGGAACGGCTTGAGAAAGCGCTGCTCGTCGTGCTGTTTGCCGGCGTCTTCCAGACGGCCGGCGCGGAGGTGCCGCCGGACGTCAAACGGGCCCTGGCGAGCCGCGACTACGACGTCGCCGTGAGCTGGCTCGAGGAGAACAGCGCCGATCCGGACGCCGCATTCGAGCTCGGCCGGTTGTACCGGCTCGGCCGCGGGGTTCCGCGCGACGAGTCACGGGCGGCGGTGCTCTTCGAGAGGGCGGCCGCAGCCGGTAACGTCGAGGCGCAGTACCTGCTCGGCAAGTATCACGACCGTCAGGGTGATCATGGAGAAGCCCGGCGCTGGATGGCGCAGGCCGCCGCGGCAGGCCACGACGGGGCGGCCAGGTGGCTGGCGCACCAGCAGCCGGAAGTGGCTTCCGCCGGCGACATCTTCACCCTGATCCGGGAGGCGGCGCCGGCGCCGACTGGGGTCGTTCCCGCCGCCGACCTGGCGCGGCGTGACGATGCCGGGCGGACACCGCTGATCGTTGCGGCCGGCACCGGCGCCACCGCCTGGACGGAATACCTGCTCGGCTCGGGGGCGGATCCGAACGTGCGCGACCGGGACGGGGCGACGGCACTGCACGTGGCGCTCGCCGCCCGGCAGGTGGCGGTCGCCGGTCTGCTTCTGGACGCCGGCGCCGATCCGGCGCTCACCACCGACGAAGGCAACAGCGCCCTTCACCTGGCGGTCTCCGCCGGGGAAGCGACGCTCGCGAGCCGCATGCTGAAGCGGGGCGCAGACCCGGATCGGGTCAACGAAGCGGGCTGGAGCCCGCGCATGCTCGCCAAGCGCTCGGACGATCCGACGCTGCACCGGCTGTTCGGTGTGAGCGCGACCGAGCGCAGCCGAAGCGTCGCCGTCAGCGGCGATGACGCGCTGCGGCTCGCTCAGCAGGCGGCGCGTCAGGGCGATGGGGCCGCTCTCGGACGGCTCCTGAAACCTGCCGGCAAGGTCGACGTCCACGAGCTCGAAACGATCTTCTTCGAAGCGGCCGTGCGCGGCCGGACCCGCGTGCTCGACGTGCTCACCGCTTCCGGTATCGACGTCAACGCGACCGATGCGCAGGGGCTGAGCGCGCTGTCGCTGACCGCCAAGGCCGGCTGCGCCGAGTGCGTCGACCTGCTTGTCGGCCGCGGCGCGGATACCGGTGCCCGTGACGCCCGGGGGCGAACGCCGCTGATCCTGGCCGCACGGGAGGGCCGCATCGAGGCCGTGAGAGCGCTTGTCGGAACCGGTGCGCCGGCCAACCAGGTGGATGCTCTGCAACGCAACGCCCTGTGGTGGGCCTGCCGGTCCGGCCACGGCGATCTGGCGCAGCAGCTTCTCGATCTGGGCGTGCCGGTGCGTGCCGACGCGGAAGGCGTCGGACCGCTGCATCTCGCTGCGGGCAACGACGACGCGGTGCTGGTGACCGCACTCAGCCGGGCAGCACCGGTGGATCCGCGCACGACAGACGGCAGCCGGCCGCTGATGATCGCTGCCCGCGCCGGTGCAGATTCTGCGGTCGACGCGCTCCTCGCCGCCGGTGCGGAGGTGGATGCGCGCAACGATGCGGGGGATACGGCGCTGATCGTCGCCGTGCGGGCCGGCCGGTTGAGCGTGTCGGAGCGCCTGATCGACGCCGGCGCGAACCCGAACCGGCGTAACGACCGGTTCGAGAGCGCGGCGTCCCTGATGGAGGCGCGCAGCGAGCCGGGCTGGGAGGAACTGCGGGAGTCCTCGAAGAAGGGCCTGTCGAGCCTGTTCGGATCGATCTCGAGCTAGAAGACCGCCCGCCACTCACTGCCGATCGGGCAAATCGCTGCATCGCCGGCGTCGGTCCGGCGGCGGATCGGTTATATTGCCGGCCAATGAGATCCCCCCGGCAGATCCTCGAGACCACGTTCGGTTACGACGCCTTCCGTCCGCCCCAGGAAGCCATCATCGACACGCTGATGGCGGGTGAGGACGCCCTCGTGCTCATGCCAACGGGTGGCGGCAAGTCGCTGTGCTATCAGATCCCGAGCCTGGCGAGGGCAGGCTGCGGCGTGGTCATCTCACCGCTCATTGCGCTGATGCAGGATCAGGTGAGCGCGCTGACGGAGCTCGGCATCCGGGCGGCTTTCCTGAACTCGACGCTCGCGCCTTCGGAGGTGCGCGAGGTCGAGAGGGCCCTGGTGGCCGGCGAGCTCGACCTGCTGTACGTGGCGCCGGAACGCCTCGTTCAGGAGCGCACGCTCGAGCTTCTCGACGCCGCCGAGATCGCGCTGTTCGCCATCGACGAGGCCCACTGCGTCTCCCAGTGGGGACACGACTTCCGAGCGGACTATCTGAAGCTCGATCTGCTCGCCGAGCGTTATCCGGCGGTACCGCGCATCGCACTCACCGCGACGGCCGACGAGCGGACCCGGGAAGACATCGCGGCGCGTCTCGCGCTCGAGGCGGCGCGCCGCTTCGTGGCGGGCTTCGACCGGCCCAACATCCGCTACCGGATCACGCTCAAGGACAATCCCCGTGCTCAGCTCGCCGGCTTTCTCTCCGACTACCGGAATGCCAGCGGTATTGTCTACTGTCTGTCCCGGAAGAAGACCGAGGACACCGCTGCCTGGCTGGTCGAGCAGGGTTTCAACGCGCTGCCTTACCACGCCGGTCTGGATGCCGGATTGCGCGCCGCCTACCAGGCCCGGTTCCTGCGCGAGGAGGCGGTGATCATGGTGGCGACCATCGCCTTCGGCATGGGAATCGACAAGCCGGACGTGCGCTTCGTCGCGCACCTGGACATGCCCAAAACGGTCGAGGCGTATTACCAGGAAACGGGCCGTGCAGGTCGGGATGGCGAGCCGGCAGAGGCCTGGCTGGTGTACGGGCTGCAGGACGTGATCAAGCTGCGCCAGATGATGGCGACCTCGGAAGGTTCCGAGACGCACAAGCGCGCGGAGCAGCATCGGTTGAACGCCATGCTCGGTCTGTGTGAGATCACCAGCTGCCGGCGCCAGGCGCTGCTGCGCTACTTCGGTGAGCATCTCGATGCTCCCTGCGGGAACTGCGACAACTGCCTGAACCCGGTGGAGACCTGGGACGGCACGGAGGCGGCGCAGATGGCGCTCTCCGCCGTCTACCGCACGGGCCAGCGCTTCGGCGTCAACCACCTGATCGACGTGCTGCGCGGTGACGCCACGGACAAGGTGCGCCAGTTCCGGCACGATCGGCTGCCCACATTCGGCGTCGGTGCCGGCCTCGATGCGCAACAGTGGCGGAGCGTGTTCCGGCAGCTCGTAGCACGTGGCTACCTCAGCGTGGCGCTCGACCGGTTCGGTGCCCTGTGTCTGGAGCCCCGCTGCCGGCCGCTGTTGAAGGGCGAGGAGCGTATCGAGCTGCGCCGGGATGCGCGCGGCCGCTCGGCAACGCGGCGGAGCACCCGAACCTCGCCGCCGGAGGACGTGGATCCGACGCTCTTCGAAGCGCTACGCGAGCGCCGGCGTGCACTTGCAGATGCCCAGGGCGTTCCGCCCTACGTGGTCTTTCACGACCGCACGCTGAAGGAGATGTGTGCGCAGCGCCCGCGTGATCTGATGGAGCTTGCCGGTGTGACCGGTGTGGGAGAGCGTAAGCTCGAGAAGTACGGGGCCGAGTTTCTGGACGTGATCGCCCAGCATCACAGCCAGCCCTGAAACGGCATTCGAGGCGCAGCTCAGTCCAGACCGGCCGCTGCGGCGGCAGCCGCGAACTTCTGCTCGAGCGGGCGTGAGACCACCGCGAGCGAGCGGGTCACGGTCTCTATCCGGAAGGTCGGATCCTTCTCGAGCACGGCGGCCGCCAGGGTCCGGGCTTCGGCAAGCTGCCCGGCCGCGGCGAGATAACCCGCCAGGAAGATCTGAGGTGTCAGGATGTTGGGATTGATCGCCACCGCTCGACGCTGGTAGCTGATCGCCTGGTCCAGCTCGTCGGTGAGAAACCAGGCGAACGCGATGCCGGCGTTCACCGACCAGGTGGAGTCCCCCTGGGGATTGATGCTGAGGGCCTCCTCGAATGCGGCGATGCCTTCGGCATAGCGGCCCCGGAAGGTGTAGGCCTGGCCGAGCTCGCTGTAGGCCTGCGCGTTGCTGGGGTTCAGGCTCACGGCCCGTTCAAGGTGCACGATGGCATCGTCCAGACGCCCGGTGACCAGACGGGCGAACCCGCAGATCTCCTGGGCAGCGGAGTCCGAGATGTCCAGCGCGACGCAACGCTCGGCGGCCTCCACGAAGGCGGCCATGTCGGCGCGGGGGTCCTCGGACCACTGGTCGAACACCCGCTGGTAGAGGCCGGCCGCCTTGGCATACCAGGCGAACACCAGGTTCGGGTCCAGCGCGATGGCGCGCTCCCATGCCTCGGCGGCGATGGCCGAATGGGCACGGCTGCCCACGTAGATGTGCCACATGGCCCGGGAGGCTTCGTTCCAGGCGGGAAAGGAGCGGCTGGCGGCGTGCTCGCCGTCCCGACGCAGCAGCTCGGGTGCCATGCGGCCGACGATCTGGCGCGCTGTGGTCTCGATGAAGGCGACGAGGTCGGTGCTGTCACCGCTCTGCCGGGCGGACCAGATGACCGTCGCATCGGGTGCGTGCACCAGCTCCGCGTTCACCTGCAGGTGCTCGCCGAGCCTGCGGATGTGCCCGCTGACACAGTACTGGGCGCCGAGGCGCTGCACCGCGGCGAAGTCGTCCGGGTCGATCTCGGCGACCGCCGTGTAGCCCAGCACGCGAAACCACTTCCACACGCCCACACGCGCGATCAGGTCCTCGCTCAAGGCGCGGGGCAGGTGGTGCTGCCCTTGGTCGGCGTCGGTAAAGGCGAACGGGAGCACGGCGATGGCCGGGCGCCCGGTCGCGCCGGCCAGGGAAAGCGCCTCGCCTGCAGGGCTTTCCGGCATGCGCTTCAGCCGCTCGTAGACGAACACGGCCTCGGTGCGGTTGGACACGTCGAGCGCGGCCATCAGTGCCCGCACGTGTACCTTGACGGTGTTCACCGAGATCCCGAGCAGCTCGCTGATGTCGCGATTGCTCAAACCCCGGCCGATGAGATTGAGAATCTCGACCTGGCGAGGGGTCAGGTCGTAGCTCTCGGGGGATGCTGGTACTTCGGAGGCCACCACGACAGATTTTACGGCGCTGCTCGCGGTCTGTCCCGGCGGGCACCCACGACGCGGAACTGTGGTCTAATCCCGGCGGGCGGCCCGGCATGCGTGGCTGCAGTCCATACGGGTTTCGCAAATGCTTTCGACCTCGGTGCCAAGAACGGCACTCCTGCTTGCCCTGCTCTACAGCGCGTTGCCGGTGCACGCCGAAGATGCCACCGTATCCGCGTCACCCGAACCGGACACGTCGCTGGAAAACGCCTGGCACGAGGTGCGCGAGGTCGATGGGGTGCCCGTGCTCGCGCGCGACACCGACTCGGGATTCGACGAACACCTGGCGGAGGTGTCGGTCTGCGCGGACATTCCCACCCTCGAGCGCTTCGTCACCGACACCGACCGATTCCCGGAGTGGGTGGCGTTCACCAGAAGCGCGCGCCTGCTCGACCGCTCGGAGGAGGGCGCCATCTACTACGTGCGCAGCACCACCCCTTGGCCCCTCGCCGATCGGGACATGGTCTACAGGATCTCCAGGGTGCCGAGCACCGACCAGGGGCTGGAGCTGAAGCTGACCGGCCTTCCGGGCTACCAGCAGCAGGAGCACGGCGTGACGCGAATCGAGGCGGCGGAAGGCGCGTGGCGGCTGATTCCCGACGGGCGGGAAACGCGTGTGCGTTACCGGTTGTACGTGGATCCGGGTCGGGTGCCGGCATTCATCGCCAACCGGCGGCTGGCTACCGCGGTCGGGCAGACGCTCGCCAACCTCGCCGATCGCTTCCCCTGTGCCCGGAGCTGACGTCATCAGCCGGCGCGGTCCCGAATGAGCAACCGTCCTCTGCGCTGGTACCTGACCAGCACGGCCTTCTATCTGGTGCCGGGTGGTATTCAGATGGTGCTCTTTCCCTGGCTCGTGGCCGTGTATCTGCACGAGTCCGCCGAACGTGTGGGGATGGCCCAGATGGCGAGCCAGCTGCCCATGCTGCTGCTGATTCTGTTCGGCGGTCTGGTCGGCGACCGGATGGACCAGCGTCGCCTGCTCGTCGGCCTGCAGCTCGGCATGATGCTGCCGCCGCTGATCATGGCGGGGGTGATTGCCTCGGGACACGTGGTCTACGAATGGCTCATTGCCTGGGCTGTGGTCGGCGGTTCGTTCGGTGCCTTCGCCCAGCCGGCCCGGGACGCGCTGCTCAACCGGGTGGCCGGCACGGAGATTCAACGCGTGGTGACCATGGCCATCGGCGTGCAGTTCGGCATTCAGGTGATCGGCTTTGCGCTCGGTTCCACCGCCGACCGGGTGGGTGCCCCGGTGCTGCTCGTGGGCATGGCCGGCTTCCTGCTGCTGGCGGCCCTTACCACGAGCCGCATCCCCAGGTCTGCGCCGGTGCTCCGGGCGCCGCGTCGCCACCCGCTCAGGGAGATCGCGGAGGGGCTCGCCATGGCCTGGCGCTCGTCTGTCATCCGGCCCTGCATCGTGCAGACGTTCGCAGTGGGGGTGTTCTTCGCGGGTTCCTATATGGTGATCCTGCCGCTCATGGTGCGCGATCTGTACTCGGGTAGCGCCGGGGGAATTGCCATGGTGTTCGCCGCCAACATGCTCGGCACCTGTACCACCATCCTCTTCCTGATTCGCCGTGGCGGTGTCGCGCGCCCCGGTCGGGCGCTCCTGTCCACGGGCCTGGTGAGCTGCGCCGTCCTCTCTTTGCTGCACTACGAGCTCCCTGAGTGGCTGTTCTACGCGGTCGTGTACGCGTGGGGCATGGGCGGGGGCATCAGCATGACCATGTCGCGGGCCATCGTGCAGGAGGCAGCACCCGATACGCACCGCGCACGGCTGATGTCCGTCTACTCGCTCGGCATGATGGGCGGTATGCCCATCGGCAGCGTGCTGCTCGGCTGGTGCGTCGGTCAGTTCGGAGTGCGCGATGCCGTATTCGTGCCCGTGGTGGGCATGGCGCTGGTCGTGGTCCTGCTTCTTGCCACTTCCCGGCTGTGGTGGGCGGAGCGCATGCCGCAGGAAACGGCAGACGAAGCCTCCCCGGGAGCGGATGCCGCGGCGGGCTGAGATCGTCTGCCTTCGTGTGCCCGCTCAGCCTGCGGAGGTCTGCACGACCGTCAGCAGCAGCAGGCCCGCCATGCTGACGTTGAATGCGAGCAACCGTTTGCGGTTTCCGAGCAGCGGCGCGATCCGCTGTCCCAGCACCGTCCAGCAGCTCACCGAGGGCAGATTGACGACACCGAAGATCGCGGCCACCAGGAGCACGGAGGCCAGATCGCGCGACGGCGCGTAGACGGTGACCGCGGTCAGGGCCATTGCCCAGCCCTTGGGATTGACCCACTGAAACAGTGCCGCCTGCAGAAAGGTGAACGGCCGCCCTGTGGCCTGCCCGGCCTGGGGCGGGGCGGACGTGGCGATCTTCCAGGCGAGGTAGAGGAGATAGCCGATGCTCACCACGCGCAGCACCTCGTAGGCCGTCGGGTAGGCATCGAAGACGCGGATCAGGCCGACACCGACCAGCGTCAGCATCACGACGAATCCGACGCCGATGCCGAGCATGTGCGGCACCGTTCGCCGGAAGCCGAAGTTGGCTCCGGAGGCCATGAGCATCAGGTTGTTCGGCCCGGGGGTGATCGAGCTCACCAGTGCGAACAGGGTCAGGGCGCTCACCAGCTCGGTGTTCATCGGCGGATCCGTCCATGTCTCGTTGCGCTCGGAGGCGCAATTCTGCACGGGATGCACCGATCGGGGATTGCAAATATTCGTCTCTGAAGGAAGAATTCACAATATATGATCGATATAGATCGGATGGACCATCGAATATTGCAGGAGCTGTCCGGCAGCGGGCGGATTCCGAACACGGAGCTCGCCGGTCGGGTGGGGCTTTCCCCGTCCGCCTGCCTGCGCAGGGTTCAGGAGCTCGAGAAGCGGGGGGTCATCCGCGGCTATCGGGCGGTCGTGGACCAGAAGGCCGTTGGTCGGGCGTTCACCGCATACGTGGCCGTGGGCCTGTCGGATCACTCCAAGAAGTCCCAGTCGGCATTCGAGCGCGCGATGGCGAGTGCGGACGAGGTGCGCGAGTGCCACAACATCACCGGAGCAGTGGAGTACCTGCTGCGGGTGGAGGTGGCGGACCTGGAGGCCTACAAGCACTTTCACAGTGACGTGCTCGGCGTGCTGCCCCAGGTGACCGCCTTGACCACCTACGTGGTCATGGATTCCTCGAAGGACGAGCGGGCCTGAACGTCGGTCAGCGTCGAATGCGCGCCGGAGACGAAACGCGGTTTACAGACCGAACCGGTAGCGCAGCTTGACGATGAAGAAGTCGATCACCGGATCGGTGAGCGCATCGTAGAAAATCTGGCCGAAGTCGTCGTCCACCGGCAGGTCCTCGACGTTGGCGCCGCGGGTGTAGACCACGAACAGATCTGACAGCGGCGCGATCTGCCAGCGGTAGCGCAGCTGCAGGGTCATGCGGTCGATGACGAAATCCCGCGCACCGTCCGGGTCCGTGTTCACCGGCACCAGGTAGCCGTCGCCGTCCGGGGGCAGGTAAAAGCGCGTCTGCTCACGTGCCTTGATGCCGGCCCACTGCATGGTCATGCGGAACTGCTGTCGGGCAGAGAGGAAGATGTCCATTGCCACGCGCGGCTGCAGATCCTGGGCGTGATAGGTGTTGAAGTCCCGGTTCGCCCAGTGCAGCAGCCAGCCGTTCCGGTCCGAGTAGTTCATGTCCAGATCCAGCGAGAAACGCTGGTTCGGCTTGTAGGTGAAGCCGACGGCGCCGTTGTAGGTCCAGCCGGACAGCTCCTCCTGCCGCGCGCCGGCCCGGGCGCTCAGGCTGAGTACGCGCGTGGCGTCGGTGCCGAAGGCGACGTCGAACACCCAGCGGTCGTCCACCCGGTAGGAGCCGTTGCCTTCGCTCTCCAGGTCGTCCCAGCGCTTCGGAAAGTAGTCGAGCTCGGTGCGCAGCTCGAAAAAGTTCCTGAACGTGAACGTGTTGCGCAGGAAGGTGCCGAAACGGGTGGCCTCGCCGGCGCCGTTCTCCCAGTAGGACGTGCTGAAGCTGAAGTTGTAGTTCCTGAGGCGCTTCATCCCGCGCGAGCGGGTGTAGCTGAACTCGTAGGCCCCGCCATAGTTGTCGTTGCGCCGCAGGAAGCCCAGGTCGTTGATCTCGAGCTTGTCGTCCAGGGCGTCCAGGCGCAGCGAGTGGACCATTCCCTGGCGCTGCGTGTACTGGATGTCGAGCAGGCCGCCGTAGCCGTTGACCGAGTCGACGTCGCTGGCCAGCAGCTGCAGATCGAGCTGCAGCTTTCCGGTGCTGTTCAGGTAGTGGGCGTCCACGCCGTGGACGATGGCGTCGTAGTACTCGTTCTTGACGTAGGTGCCGATGTAGCCGATGGACTTCCGCCCGGCACCCACCTGCTCGTACAGAAAACGGGCCACCCCGAAGTCCCTGCCGTTGATGTCGACGTCGACCGGGCTGCCAGGCAGGGTCTCGCCGGGCAGGGAGGTGTCCTGCTCGATCGCGCCCATGGCCCCGTAGCGGAAGTCGCCGATCTGGCCCGTGGCCTTCAGCGCGCCGTAGAGATCGGTGGGCGCGGCCAGGTCCACGTCGGGCACGGTCACGCCCGGTGGCAGCTCGACGGTCGGGGCGCCGCCAATGCGCCGTGTGTTCACCACCTGGGTGGGCTCAGGGAAGAACAGCGACTTGGTGCGACGGGAGCCGGTGGTCCGGCCGCCGCCGTGAGGACGGGCGCGGGGGGTGGTCTCGAAGATCTCGTTGCCCTCCAGGAAGAACAGGCGTTTCTCCGGGAAGTAGGTCTCCGTGGTGGTGAGGTTGACGATCACGTCGTCCGACTCCACCGCGGCGAAGTCCGGGTTCAGGGTGGCGGAAAGCTGCAGGTTGGTGGACGGGCGCCAGAAGACGTCAATGCCCGCCTTGCTTTCCGTCTTTTTCTCTTCGAAGTCGTAGCCGCCGGAGACAAATGGATAGAGATCGAGCTGGCGGTGCGGCTCCACCCCTTCGAAGGTCATGGGCTTGAGTGCACTCATGAACCGGGCGCCGGTTTCCGGCAGCCAGGGGTAGCCGAAGCGCTGGTCCAGGTAGCCCACCTGGCGGCTGACGTACAGACCGATGCGGCGCTCGCCCGGGGACGCGGGCATCGCCAGCATGGACCAGGGCAGGAACAGCTCCGCCGCCCAGCCGTCCTCCGTGATGCTCGAGCGTCCGTCCCAGGGCCCGTCCCACTGGCGGGAATACTCCCGCTCCGGGGCCACCTTGCCATCGCTCAGGGAGTCGCCGAGGGCGACGCTGAACCAGTAACCGTAGATGCCGGCGCCGGACGTATCCAGCGTGATGCTGACGCTGTCCCGGGAGAAGAAGTCGTCGCGCTGGCTCAGTCGTTCCATGAGCGTATCGCGCGGCTGCTCCGCCCACATGCCGACGTACAGCCCCTTCTCCGTATAGAAGTAGCGCATGACGGTCCGATGCTTGGGCACCTCGAGGGTATCCGGAATCAGCACCCGCATGTCGTCGTAGCCGGGCGTCTTCCCCCAGACCGCTTCGGTGAGCCGCCCGTCCAGCCGGAAGTCGATGTCGGCCTCGCGAAATCGCGGCACCTCGATCGGTGCGGCCTCGGGCATGGGGCTGGCGGTGAGCAGCAGGCGCGCGGGTGGGCTCCCGGGCACCGGCGGGTCGGTGTCCGTGGCGCGGTCGTCGGCGCCCGCCGCGTAGGCGACGACCGACGCGAAGATGGCGGCCGCCATCAGACAGACCGCGGCAGCTTGGGTTGAACAGGGTTGCGACAAAGTGAGTTCCCGGCGCACCCGTCGCCGGGCGCTGTCATTTAGTAAAGGTACATACAATAATGTTGTGTATCAACGAGCCGATCGATGGTCCCGGTCGGCGCAGACCACAGCCGAAGCCCGGTGGGCAAGGAATCAGGCGGTGAGCGAACGAGCACCTGAGAGCGATACGGACGAGCCCCTGGGTTTTCTGATCCACGAGACCGCACACGCGCTCTCGTTGGGCTACAGCGCAGTCATGGCGCCGCTCGGGCTCACCCGGGCGCAGGTACGGGTGCTGGTCTGGGCCGACCACATGCCGGGTATCACCCAGGCCGAGCTCTGCGAGCGGCTCTCCAGCAGCCCGATGGCGATGACGGGCCTGCTGGACCGCATGGAGAGCAAATCGCTGGTGAAGCGGGTGGAAGATCCGCGCGATCGGCGGGTCAAGCGTATCTACCTCACCGACGGTGCGGAGCGTCTCAAGCCGGAGATGGACGCCATCGCCGCGCGGTTCAAAGCGGCGGTGCGGGAAGGTCTGAGCCCCGCGGACATTGCCACCGCGCAGAAAGTGCTCACGACAATGAAAGCCTGTGCCACCCGCGTGCGGGAGGCTTCGCGCGGCTGAGCGGTCCTGGATTCAGCGCTCGAGCAGTGCCGGCGGCTCGTCGCGGTGGAAGCCGTCGAAGACGCGCACGTTCCTCGCCTCCCCCGGCTGAAACAGAAAGCTCGAAGCGCCGTTGTGGATGCCGCCGTCCACCCGGAAGTCGGCGCCGGTGACGTAGGCGGCCATCTCCGAGAGCAGGAACACGGCCACCGCCGAGACCTCCGCCGCGGTGCCATGTCTGCCGAGCGGTACGCGGCGCGCGATGCCTGCCAGCGCGTCCCAGTCCTGCTCGGGATAACGGTCGAGCCCGGTGGTGGCGATGAAACCGGGGATCACGCAGTTCACGCGCACGCCGGCCCTGCCCCACTCGCTGGCGGCGGTTGCGGTGAGGTTGGAGAGCCCGGCCCTGGCCGCTCCGTTGTGTCCCATGCCGGCCATGCCGCCCTCGTAGTCTGCGCCGATGTTGACGATGCTGCCGCCACGTTCCCGCATGCATTGCCGGTAGACCTCGCGGGCGACCAGAAAGTAGCTGGTGAGGTTGTTGTTGAGCACCGCGTTCCAGCCGTTCAGGCTCAGGTCCTCCAGGCGGGCCGGGAACTGACCGCCAGCCGCGTTGACCAGACCGTCGATGGGACCGTGCGCCTCGAGCACCCGCGCGACCAGCGCCCCCACCGCCGCCTCGTCGCGAAGCTCCGCGCTGTAGCAGCCGCCCACCTGGCCGCCATCAGCGGTGATCTCGCTCTCGACGCGCTCGAGCTTTTCCAGCGTGCGGCCGGCAAGCACCACCCGGGCGCCCAGGCTCGCCAGCTCGTGCGCGATGCAGCGGCCGAGCCCACCGCCGCCGCCCGGAATGAATACCGTCTGGCCTTCGAACAGCCCCTCGCGAAATCCCGACCTGTATGGCATGCGACCCTCCTCACGGACTCCGGACATGATACGCGGGCTTTCCGCATGCTGGTGGTACTCTCTTTCCTGAAACTCTGGTGCGACAGCGGGGAGCGAAGATGAGCGAGGCGAAAACGGGCAGGCCGGACACGGTACGGCTGCAACGTATCAGCAAGGCTTTCTGGGAGTCGGCGGCGCTCATGAGCGCCGTGGAGCTCGATACGTTCACCGTAATCGCGGCGGGAAACGACACCATAGACAAGGCAGCAGACGCCATGGGGATCGAGCCCGTGAACGCGGAGCGTCTGCTCACTGCGCTTACCGCCATGGAGCTGCTGACGCGCACCGGCGACACCTTTGCGAACGCACCGGATGTGGATCGGTTTCTGGTGCGCGGCAAGCCGACCTACGCCGGCCCCTGGATGCTGTTCGGCAAACCGCGCTGGGACTCGTGGGGCAGGCTGACCGAGCACCTGAAGCGCGCGGCCGGCGACCAGCGGCGACTCGGCATGTACGACGAGACGTTCACCGTCGCGCGGGCGCGCCAGTACCACGAGGCAACCTACTCCATCGGTATGGGCGCGGCCCGGCGCTTCCACGCGCAGGTGGACCTCACCGGCCGCAGAAAGATCATGGATCTCGGCGGTGGCTCGGGCTGCTACTGCATCGTCGCAGCCCGGAAGTATCCGGAGATCCGGGCCGAGGTGCTGGATCTGGCCCCGGTGGTGACCGTGACCCGCGAGTACATCGAGGAAAACGGGGTGGCCGACGCGGTGACCGCCAGTGTCTGCGACTTCACCGCCGATCCGCTGCCCACGGACGCGGACGTGGCAATCATGGCTTCCAACCTGCCCCAGTACAGCCGGCCGATCATCGCCGACGTGGTGCGGCGCGTGCACGACGCACTCCTTCCCGGTGGTGAGTTCCACCTGATCGGCGAGATGCTCGATCCGGACGGTGCCGGGCCGCTCGCACCGGCGCTTTGGGGGCTCTCGGAGGCGGTCAACCGCTCCACCGGGCTCGCCCACTCGGAGACGGAGTGCATCGGCTATCTGGAAGCGGCGGGCTTTACCCGGGTCTCGGCCAGTGAGTTCATCCCCGAGACCCTGACCCGGGTGACGGGCTACAAGGCCGGCGGCTGATCAGACGCCGGTGAGACGCCACCGCCCGGATCTCGTTTGATTCGGTTCGCACGGCGAATTACCGTCGACGGCGTCAGAGCGACCGAAGAGGTGTCATGAACGTAGCCGATATCGACGCCGCCGCCGTGCGTGTGCCAACCCCCGATACCGACGTCCACCCGATGTTCCCGAGCCGATGGTCACCCCGGGCCATGACCGGAGAACGGCTCGAGCAGCAGGAGCTGCTGACCCTGCTCGAAGCGGCCCGCTGGGCACCATCATGCTTCAACGCGCAGCCCTGGCGGTTCGCCTGGGCGCTGAAGGGGTCTGCCGGGTGGCAGACCCTGTTCGACTGTCTTCTGGAGGGCAATCAGCGGTGGGCGGACAAGGCCGGCGCGCTGATCGCGGTGATCTCCCGCACCGAGTACGAGCACAACGGCAAACCGGCGCCCACCCATGCCTTCGACGCAGGGGCGGCATGGATGAGCCTGGCACTGCAGGCGCGGCACCAGGGCCTGGTCGCGCACGGTATGCAGGGGTTCGATTCGGCGCGGCTGCGGAGTGCTCTGGCGGTACCGGAGGTCTACTTCGCACCGGCGGTGATCGCGATCGGCTACCCGGGCAACGTGGAGGATCTGCCGGATCCCCTTGGGGATCGCGAGGTACCGTCGTCGCGTAAGCCTCTGTCAGAGATTGCCTATGCCGACAGCTTCGTTGACCTCCCGGAGGGCGGTTAGGCGTCTGTCTTCCGGCGGGCTGTCAGGCACGAAATTTCACGGCCCTTTCATGCGCCCGCAGGCAGGCTGCTGCACAAGGTTCCGGGACCCGCGTCCGCCCCTCTCTCCCCCTCCCTCCAGGACCGGGCCCGGAACCGATGCCCCCGCAGAACATCACTTGCCCGATGAATCGCTCACCGAGCCGGTTGGGGTAAAGTGTTCGCTCCTGGCACAGCGGAGGGCATCATGATCGAGCTGACCCGGCAGGACGAGATCTTCGTCCTGACCATGAATGCCGGCGAGAACCGCTGGAACACCACGTTCGTGCGCGCGTTCGGCGCCGCGCTGGACGAGGTGGAGGCCTCCGCCGGCGCGGCAGCGCTCCTGACGGTGTCGGCGGACAGCAAATTCTTCTCCAACGGTCTCGACCTGGACTGGCTGAACGCGGAAGGCGAGCACCCGGGTGGTGACCGGTCGGTGTTCGGCGACGAGTTCATGAAGCTCATGGGCCGGCTGATCACGCTGCCTGTGCCGAGCGTGGCTGCGATCAACGGGCACGCGTTCGGTGCCGGGCTCATGCTGGCGCTCTGCCACGATGTGCGCCTCATGCGCGAGGATCGGGGCTTCGCCTGCGCGAACGAGATGCAGATCGGGTTCCGCATCCCCACGCCGGAGCTCGCTCTGTTCCGACACAAGCTCTCGGCGGGCGCTTTTTTCGAGACCGTGCAGCTGGCCAGGCGCTGGACCGGTCCGGACGCGCTGGCAGCCGGCATCGTCCAGGCGGTCGCTGGCCCGGACACGCTCGAGGATGCGGCGCGAGCGAGGGCAGAGGCCCTGGCGCCGCTCGGCGCCAACCGCGCGCTCTACGGGGAGCAGAAGGAGCGGCTGTTCGGAGAGAACGCGGTGCTCGACGGTCCGCATGGTGCGGCGCACATGCTCAGACACTCGGCCGACTTCGCTTGAGCGGCGACCCCGGCTGAGGTAATGCTTGCATCGGCAGGATCACGGAGACGCGCGATGAGCGACGAGGGTGAGATCAGAGAAACCATCCAGGCCTACTTCGACTGCATGTACGAGTCGAGTGCCGACAAGGCGAAGGCGGTCTTCCACCCGGCGGCCTGGATTACCGGATACATGAACGGCGAACTGGCGCAGATGTCTGTGGACGATTTTGCCGGTTTCGTCGCCGGACAGCCGTCCGCGAAGGAGAATGGCGAGCCGGCACGCCTCGACGTGCTTTCGGTCGAGATCGCGGGCGACACGGCGGTGGCGCGCGTGCGCGACGACTATCTGGGGCTTACCTTCCTCGATACCCTCTCATTGCTGAAGTCCGACGGCCGCTGGCGGATCTACAACAAGCTATTCCACGTAGAGGGTCCCGCCGGCTGAACCCGGACGCAGGTCGCTACTCGTCCTCGGCCCTGACGGACACGCTGGCGCCTCCGTCGTCTGCGCGGACGTTCATGACGATGGGCCGACAACACACGGAGCAATCCTCTACGTACTCCTGGTGGTCCACCGAGAGGTCGATGATGACCTCGATGTATTCTCCGCAGTAAGGGCAGTAGACGTGCACCACCTCGCTGCCGAACGTCATGCTTCGGTCCGGTGCAGCCAGGGCAACTTGGTGTCCTCGTGCACCGCGAGAGCAGGCACGTACTTCTCCGGCTCATCGAGACTGCCCGTGGTCACGTCCACGTTGTGCGGATGGTCGGCGACGATGCACGCGATCGGAGTGCCGCAGCGGTTGCAGAAATACCGCCGGCCCTTCTCCGATGACTCGAGGACTGCCGGCTCGCCTCGCACATAGTGGAATGCAGTGTCGGGCACCACCATCCAGGTGACGAAGGGCGCGCCGCTGGTGCGCCGGCACATGCTGCAGTGACAGTTAGCGACCGTGTAGTCGCCGTCGTCGATCCGGTAGCGGACCGCGCCGCAGAAACAACCGCCGTCGATCATGGATCCTCCCCGCCCGGGACGCCGGGCGTGTTCATCGGCCCGCCAGCTGGCTGAGCGTTGCGTTGGGGGTGATGGCTTCCGGGTCGAGCAGGAGGTGCAGGAGCGCCGGCGTTCGCGCATCCAGCGCTTCCGCCAGCGCCGGCGCGAACGCTGCGGTGCTGGTCACGGTGGCACCGAAACCGCCATAGGCCCGCGCCAGGGCAGCGAAGTCCGGATTGACGATGTCCGTGGCGTGCGACCGGTGCGGGAAGCGCCGCTCCTGATGCATACGGATGGTTCCGTACATGCCGTTGTCCACGACGAGCACGATGACCCGGGCGCGGTGCTGAACCGCGGTGCCGAACTCCTGTCCCGTCATCTGGAAGCAGCCGTCGCCCGCCAGGCAGACCACGGGCCGGTCGGGGTGGCGGAGCGCGGCCGCGACCGCTGCCGGCAGACCATAGCCCATGGAGCCGGAGGTTGGTGCCAGCTGGGAGGCGAAGCGGCGGAACCGGAAGAAGCGGTGCACCCAGGTGGCGTAGTTTCCGGCGCCATTGGTGAGGATGGCATCGTCCGGGAGCGCGGCGCGGAGCGCCAGGATGACCTGGCCCATCTGCAGCGGTCCGGGAATGGCGGGCGGCTGGCCGGTCCAGGCTTCGAAGTCGGCGCGTGCATGGCTGACATACGCGGCCCGGTCGGGTGGCAGCGCCGGCTCTACCGCCAGCGCTTCGAGCAGCGCCTCCGGGTGGCAGGCGATCGTCTGATCGGCATGGGGAAAGCGGTTGCCCTCGGTGGCATGCACGTGCACGAGCTGCTGACCCGCCCGCGGCGACTCGAGCAGGGTGTAGCCCTGGCTCGGGATCTCGGAGAATCGGGAGCCGAGCACCACCACCAGATCCGCCTCCTCGATCCTCGCCTTGAGCGCTGGATTGATGCCGATACCGCAGTCGCCCGCGTAGTGGGGATGATCGTGATCGAACAGATGCTGTCGGCGGAACACAACAGATACGGGGAGCATCCAGTCCTCGGCGAAGGCGCGCAGCGCATCGACGCCGGCCGCCGACCAGCCGCTGCCGCCGGCGATCACCAGCGGTCGCCGTGCGGACGCGAGACGGTCGCGGAGCACCTCGAGTGCCGCGGGCTCCGGCCGAGCCGGAACCAGGGCCTCCGGCTCCACGGGAGAAGGCGCTCCGGCGAGCACGTCCTGAAGGTCTTCCGGGAGCGCCACCACGACCGGGCCGGGTCGACCGGCCGCCGCCAGATGAAAGGCATCGCGGACCACGGCGGCCGGGTCCTCACCTTTCGTGAGCTCGTGGACCCCTTTGGCCATGCCCCCGAAGAACTGCTCGTAATCCACTTCCTGAAAGGCCCCGCGGCCACGCATGCGGGTGGCCACCTGGCCGACGAAGAGCACAAGGGGGGTCGAATCCTGCTCCGCCACATGCACGCCGGCGCTGGCGTTGGTGGCGCCGGGCCCCCGGGTGACGAAGCACACCCCCGGCCGGCCGGTCAGCTTCGCGTCCGCCTCTGCCATCATCGCCGCACCCCCTTCCTGGCGGGCAGCCACGGTGTGGATGCCCGACTCGCGCAGAGCGTCGAGCACGTTCAGATAGCTCTCGCCGGGCACGCAGAAGACGCGGTCGACCCCGTGCGCGCGGAGGGCATCCACCAGTCTGGCGGCGGCGGGTGTGGGCATCGTGGTCCTCAGGCCGGGCTGTCTGCGGCGGATGTTAGCGCCAATCCGCGCCGGCGTGTTACGGACGACTGCCTCGCGGCTGCGATGCCTTGTCGCCGATGTGCCACTCCAGATCCTCCAGGTGCAGCACATGGGCATGGACGCGCTCGGTGCGTCCCTTGAGGCGGATGGCGCCGAGCTTGTGCCAGGTATCGCCGTTGCCCACCAGGCCCGCGGTTACATCGCTGGCGACGATCCGGTTGCGGGTCGGCACCTCCGCCAGGTCCAGATCCCGGGCGGTGAGCTGGAGTCTGGCGGCGACATTCACAGCGTCGCCGATGGTCAGGTACTTCGAACGGGCGCCGCTGCCGACCGTGCAGGCGATCACCTCTCCGGTGTGGATACCGAAACGCACGACGTACGGCGTCTCCCCGTCCGGGGTAGCGGCCGCCAGGCGTCGTGCCAGGGTGCGCGCGCAGCGCACCGCATCCGCGGCGTCGGCGGCGATCTGCTCGTCGGTGGTGCGCTTGAGCGGGACGCCGAAACTCGCCTTGATCCCGTCGCCGAAACAGTCGTCCACCATACCGCCGTGCTCGAGAATGGTATCGGTAGCGATGCCGAGAAACGGATTCAACCAGTCGAGCAGCGACTCGGCGGCGCGCCGTTCGGTTTCCCGCGTGAACCCCTCCAGGTCCACGAACATGACCGTGGCCGTCAGGCGCTGGGGCTTGAGCGCGCCGCCGGAGAGCAGCTCGGCGCGGTGCTGCCAGATCTGGGTCGCGACCGCGGGCGAGACCTGCACGCCGGGCAGCTCCGCGAGCTCCCGGCTCGCTCGGTACTTGCGCTGCCCGGACCCGGAGAACACGCCGGCCGCGCCGCCAGCCAGGCAGGCAATTACCAGCAGGTAGCCGATCAGCTCGAGCGGTTGCAGCAGACCGAAGTTTCTCTCGAACAGCAGCAGCGCGGCGATCAGCAGGCTGATCAGCAACATGGGAACGATGAGGTAGCGTCTGTCTTCGTTCACAGCCTGTCTCCAGCGCCTGCGCTTTACCGCCCTGCCACACGGGGCTTCCCTGCCCAACGGGAGCGAACCGTCTGTCAGTCCCCGGTTCCTGCAGGTCCGGGCACGATTGTAGTCTCAGGAGGTACACCGGCGTCCGTCAGGAAGACGACACAGCTGGGAGATTCGCGCCCCGGAACACCAAGCTCCATCTGCTTCGGGCAAACGCAGATTCCTTCTGCGGCGATCCTTTTGAAGCTCCGGGACGCGAGGGATGATCCTAGTCCCGCCAGGGCCGGGCGCGCGGTGCAAAATCACACCGCCCGGCGAAGTGCGCATCACGCCTGCCACGCCATGGCGACGAAGCGTCAGCCGAACTCGCAATCCGGCAGCATCGCTCGAATCCGCTCCGGGTTCCGCACGATGAGGCGCGAGCCCGAGCGCTCGAGCAGGCCCTGCTCGCGCAGGGCGCCGTGGATGCGGGAGATGTTCTCCCGCGTGGTCCCCACCCGGCTCGCCATGTCCCGGTCCGTGATCCTGATCGGCTCGCCGCCGTTGTCCTCCCACAGGCGCAGCAGCTCGATATACACCCGGCCGCGCACGTCGTAGGCGTGATACTCGAACAGACGGCTGGTGAGCCGCCGGTTCAGCCGCGCCAGACGCTCGAGGATGGCAATCGCGAATGCCGGCTCGCTGGTGGCGAGCTCCGTGAACGCCTGGGAGGAGAGGCTCGCGACCACGGACTCGGACTCCGCCAGCACCGTGGCCGTGCGCGGCAGCCCGTCCACGGCCGAAACCTCGCCGAACATCTCGCCCGCGCTCAGGAGTTGAAAGGTGAGGGCCCGTCCCGTTGCGCCGACCAGGCTCACGCGCACGCTGCCGGAGAGGATCAGGTAGAAGTCCCGGCTCGGATCGTTGAAGCGCACGATGGTCTCGCCCTTGTCGAAGCGCTGGGCACGCAGGCGCGCCGCGATGCGTTCCAGCACGGCGGCGGGCAGTGTGCTCAGAGACTCGACGCGGGCGAGGGTAGCCGGGCTGACCCGATGCTCCATGCAACGCATTCCGGGATGGTTCCGCGTCTTGGTATACGATTCCCCGGGAGAACACAAATGCCACGAAGCGCGCCGGCCGGTGCAAGATTGTACAGCGTCCAGGCGAGGGTCCGGCGAGAATGGCGGCCCTTGCCTAACCGAGTCCGACCATGGATCTGCCCGACCTGGCGATCATCAATTTTTCCGACGTTCCGGAGCGGGAGGCCCGCAGCGCTATCCGTGCCGTGAACCGTCAGGTGCTGGAGGACTTTCTCCCGATCTGGGGCTCCGGCTACTACTGCAAGCTGCACCACCGCGAAGCATCGACTCAGCGCAACCAGCCGGAGATCATCGCCGCGGATCCGGTCCGGGCGGCAGCCGCGATCTATCTGGTGGATCGCGCGCGCATCAGCGCCGCGCTCGGCTACTGCTCGCTCAATACCACGGAGCTGCCGGTGGCGTTCGTGTTCACCGATCTCGGTGACTGGACGGTGACGCTTTCCCACGAGGTGCTCGAGCTGATCGTGGATTCGACCCTCGGCTACTTCCTGACGGAAGGGGCGGCCCGCGGCGCGGCCCGTCGCGGCCCGACCTCGAGGCGCGACAGGCACGGACCCGGTGAGACGAACGATCCAGCGCTCAACCGGCTCTAGCGTTCCGTCCGCCGGGCCCGAGCGCCGGATTGTGCTCCGTTCGGTTGCGCCGGTACGGATCCCCCGGAAGACTCTTCGCTCCCATCCGCTTGTCGACAGGAAACGTCATGTCTGAGCAAATCCGCAGCAAGAGCCTCGCCGGACCTTCGGAGATCTGCATGCTGATGCCGATCCGGAAAGGATTTACGGAGGGTCTCGCGACGCGCACCTACGAAAGCCGCCTGAGAAGCTTCGCCAAGCTCTTCGCCGATCTTCGGGCTGTGACCCGGGAGAGCCGCTTGAGCCGGCCGTTTTCCGACATCGTCGACCGCCTTCAGACCATCCACGGCGTGACCATCGCCATCGTCGACGGGCAGCTGCTGCTCACGGTGCACTTCGACCGGCCGTGGGAGCCTTACATCCGCATCATCTGGGAAGAGCTCGGCGACATCTTCGATCTGATCCTGTGCAACTGCGAAGGCTACGTCGAAGCGCACCGCAACAACCTGGGCTTCGAGGCATTCGCCGGCTGGATCCGGAAGTACCAGGTGGAGACGGCCACCTTCTATCTCGAGGGCAACCATACGGTGGGCGACGTGATCTACCTGGATCGGCTGGAGCGTCGGGTGCGGGTGGCGGACCCGGATCCGGTCGAGCTCGCGCGGCTGACCATCGAGACCCCCGAGGCGCGCGCGGCCGCCGTGCGCCGCGTTCTCACCGGTGGCGCCTACGTCGACTACATCAAGCAGGGTGTACAGGCGATCGCCGCGTTTCACGCGCTCACCTTTCTCTATCCCAAGGGCACGAACGATCACAGCTACCTCCTGCGGGCCGCCCGCTCGGTGCTGCCGCCGGAGGAGTTCCCGCCCCGGGCCGACTGGCGCATGACCGAGGAGACCGGGCCCGCGCTCGAGACGCTCAAGGGCGTGTTCTTCACCGAGCTCGACTGGTTCGAGAACTGCAGCGACGCGGGCGATCTGGCGCCGCCGTCGGCGGCGCCCCCCACCTTCGACCCGGGCAACGTGCAGGGCGGAATCATCACCCGTTTCGATGCGGACGTCGGTGCGCTGGTGCTACTCGAGGTGCGGGATCCTGCTCGCGCGCGTCGTTTTCTCGACGCCTTCGGGACCCGCGTGACCTGGGAGTCGGAGGCGCCGGCGGACGGCATCTACAGGAACGTCGCCTTCAGCGCCGGGGGCCTCGCCCGGCTCGAGCTGCCGCCGGTGACGCTCGATGCGCTGCCGGCGGCGTTCCGGGAAGGGATGGCTGCCCGGGCTGGCCTGATCGGCGATCTCCGGCACAACCATCCGGATCACTGGGTGCTGCCGGAGCGCAACTGGCCGCCCGGTCGGGCGGAGGATGCTGCCGCACCGGCCCAGCGGGTGAACGTGGAATCTGTCGACGTGGTGATTCAGCTGCGTACGCTTGCATCGAAACGTCCGGACCCGACGGCGCTGGATCCTGCGCTTACCGGCGAGGTGGAACGCATCGCGGCGGCGGCGGATGGTGCACTCGCGGTGCTCTCGGTGCAGCCGATGTACGCCCAGGGCGAACCCGGCGCGGGGATCGAGCACTTCGGTTTCCGGGACGGGATCAGCAACCCGAAGATCGACCCGGACCACACGGGCGCCACCGACGTGGTGCCGCCGGGCGACGTCTTTCTCGGTCAGCCGAACAGTCGTGGTGACCGGCTCGCGACGCGCTGGTCGGACCCGCTGTTCAGGGACGGGACGTTCCAGGTGATCCGCAAGCTCGCGCAGGACGTAGCGGTGCTGAACAAGGCTGTGGACGCGAATCTGCCGCCGCGCTCGAAGCTGTCCGGTTCGAAGCGCGAGGCGGCGCGGGACGCGCTGCTCGCGCGCCTGATGGGACGCAGGAAGACCGGTGAGCCCCTGGTCGAGAAGCCCGCGTCGGTGGGGGACAATGCCTTCGATTTCGACAAGGACCCCGATGGTGATCGGTGCCCGGTGTTTGCCCACATTCGACGGGCGAACCCCAGGGATGACGGGGAAACGATCCCGCGTATCCTGCGCCGCGGCATGTCCTACGGCGCGCCGTACCGCCCGCGCGAGAAGGCGCCGGTCGAGCGTGGCCTGATCTTCCAGGCTTACAACGCGAGCCTGGCGGAGCAGTACGAGGTGGTGCAGCGCTGGCTCACGGGTGCGAACCGCACCGCGCCCTACAGCCGCCTGTCCGATCCGATCCTCGGTGTGCCGGAGCCGGGAGAGCCGCGTGTTTACCGGTTTGCCGACGGCAGCCGCCTCGATCTCGGAGACCAGCCGTTCGTGCGGCTGCAGTGGGGGCTGTACCTGTTCGTTCCCTCCCGGGTGGGCCTCGCGATCATCGCCGGGCCCCAGACCAGCGCTGGCGCCCGGGACTGGACGGCGGAAGGGATCGCCACGATCGATGCGCTGCGGGCGCTGGAAGCCACCGATCGGGATGCCGCGTTCGCTGCCTGGAAGCGGCTGCTGGAGGAGAAGGAGGCTCTCGACGAGCAGCGGCATCGCGGCGTGTGGCAGGCGATCCGGGAACGGCACAAAGGCGTGCTGCGCACGCCGTTCGGCGTGCTCGTCGGCTCGGCCGCGCTGGTTCGGCATGTGCTTGCCACACCGGCGGACTTCTCGGTAGCCGGCTACCAGGAGCGGCTGGCCCGCTGCGTGGGCGAGAACTACCTCGGCATGGACCCACCGCTGCATGACAGAAAAGCAGACGCAGCCAACGCCGTGTTCCATGCCATCAGCCAGGAGGACGCGTTCGACGCGGTGCTGCCGCTTGCCGGTGCGCTGCTCGGTGGGCTGAGCCAGGTCGGGGGTCAGGCGACCATTCCGATGGCGAAGTACGCGGATCTGGTGCTCGCCGAGGTCTCCAAGTACTGGTTCGGCGTGCCTGACGCGACTACCCTGCTCGAGCGCCTGGGAGGCGCCCCCGTGAATCCGGATGCGGCGATACAGGCGGGTGGCGAGGCGCCCTCAGGTGCCGCCACCTCCCACTGCCCGTTTCACGTGATCTCCTCGTCGCGTTTCGTGTTCCAGCCGCGACCGACCAACCCCGTGGACGCCACGGCGACGCAGGAAGGCAGGAACCTGCGGGCCGCCATGGACCGGTTCGTGGCGCCCCATCTCGAAAACCCCCGGAAGCGCTGGCCGAAGCCGCTGCTCGCAGAGCTGCACCGGGTGCTGAAGAAGGAAGGTCTCGAGGCCGACTTCGCGGAGGTCCTCCTCGGCGCGCTGCTCGGCTACATGCCCACGGTGCAGGGAAACTTTCTGTTCACCACCCGCGACTGGCTGCGGGACGGGGACTTCTGGCGGGTGCAGAACGACTATCTGTCG
>JASFLG010000006.1:0-26467 GCA_050118205.1 Pseudomonadales bacterium | reverse complement strand
GCGGCTCGCCGGCGATGACCCCGTATCTGTGCGCCTCCGCCTCCGGCACCTCCTCCACCGCGACGATGCTGCAGCGGAACTGCCGATAGAGACCCACCATCTGCTCCAGCACGCCGGGACCATGACCTTCATCGGGGCCGAGGCACAGATCGTCGGCAAGTACCACGCCGAACGCCTCGTCGCCGAGGACGGTTCTGCCCTTCAGGATCGCATCGCCCAGACCGCGCATGTGGATCTGCCGGGTATAGGAAAAGCTGCAGCGCTCAATGAGCTCGCGGATGCCGGCCAGTTGCTGCTCCTTGCCCGTGCCGGCGATCTGGTGCTCGAGCTCGTAGCTCATGTCGAAGTGATCCTCGATCGCTCGCTTGCCTCGTCCCGTGACGAAGCCGATTTCGCTGAGACCTGCCGCGAACGCCTCTTCGACCCCGTACTGGACCAGAGGTTTGTCCAGAATCGGCAGCACCTCCTTTGGCATCGCCTTGGTAGCCGGTAGAAAGCGGGTCCCATAACCGGCGACGGGGAACAGGCACTTCTTGATCATGTGTCCTCTAACTGTGCTCGTGAACCGCGCGAGCGCGCGCCTCGGGGAGCGCGGCGCGCTTCGGGAAACGCGATAGCGCATCAGGTGCGCGCTGAGAAGTATTCGCTATCTGAATGAAATACTAGGAGAAATCCTGGCCAGATTCAGTGTGAAACTCTCAAAGTCCGCAAATTGAACACTTTTCCCCAACGGGGAACAACCTCACCGGCGAACCGCCGGTCAGTGCAAGGGGGTGGGATCGTCGGCGAGATAGGCGCGCAGGCGCCGGCAGATGGCAAGGCCCGCCTGAATCTCCTCCGGAGAGTGGGTCGGGAAACGACGCATGCGACGGGCCAGCTTCTTGGCCGCAAGCAGATGCGGGTTGGCGAGCAACCGGCCCGGTGCGGGCGCCCTGCCAACCGTGGGCGTGGCCGTGCCGAACAGCGACATCTGCTCCGCGGGAGGCCCGCTCACCGGTCCGTCTGGCGATTTCCTGGAAGTACTCATCCCTGGTCCGACGCTTCCTGCGTTCAGGGCGCCAGTCTAGCGAATACTGTATATATATACAATACTTCGGCCCGGGCCTCAGGCGGCTTTCGCCGCCTGAAACTGGAACTCGCCCTCACTGGTGGTCACCAGCACCTTGCTGCCGGGCGGATAGTCACCCGCCAGGATGTGCTGCGCCAGGGGGTTCTCGATCCGCCTCTGGATCACCCGCTTGAGCGGACGTGCCCCATAGACCGGGTCGTAGCCTTCCTCCACGAGCACGTCCACAGCCTCCTGGGTGAGCTCGATGTCCACGTCCTGATCGGCCAGACGGCTGCGCAGCACGTCGAACTGAATGGTGGCGATGTCGCCGACCTGCTCTTTGGTCAGAGGCTGGAAGACCACCGTATCGTCGATCCGGTTGATGAACTCCGGCCGGAAGTGCTGCTGCACCTCGGCCATGACCGTCTGCTTGATGCGATCCGTCTGCCCCGACTCGGTGAGGGACTGAATGGCCTGGGAGCCGATGTTCGAGGTCATCACCAGGACCGTGTTGCGGAAATCTACCGTGCGCCCATGGCCGTCGGTCAGACGCCCGTCGTCCAGAACCTGAAGCAGAATGTTGAACACGTCCGGATGGGCCTTCTCGATCTCGTCGAGCAGGATCAGCGAGTACGGGCGCCGACGGACCTTCTCCGTCAGATAACCTCCCTCCTCATAGCCCACGTAACCGGGTGGCGCACCGATGAGCCGGGCGACCGAGTGCTTCTCCATGAACTCGGACATGTCCACCCGGAGCATGGCCTCCTCGGAATCGAACAGCACCACCGCGAGCGCCTTGCAGAGCTCGGTCTTGCCGACACCGGTCGGACCGAGAAACATGAACGACCCGTTCGGACGGTTGGGGTCGGAAAGTCCCGCGCGGGACCGGCGAACCGCATCGGCCACGGTGTGCACGGCCTCGTCCTGACCGATGACGCGCTTGTGCAGCTCGTCCTCCAGGCGCAGCAGTTTCTCCCGCTCGCCTTCGAGCAGCTTCGAGATCGGGATGCCCGTCCACTTGCTGACCACCTCGGCCACCTCGTCTTCGGTGACGTTATGACGCAGCAGCTGCCTGGGCGCGCTGCTCTCGAGCGCGTCTTCGCTGCTGGATGCCGCTTCGAGCTGGCGCTCCAGCTCCGGAATCCGGCCGTACTGCAGCTCGGACATCCGGGTGAGGTCGCCCGCGCGACGGGCGCTTTCGAACTCGAGCCGGGCGGCATCCAGCTCCTCCTTGAGCTCCTGGGCCCCACGCAGGGTCGCTTTCTCCGCCTTCCAGATCTCCTCGAGGTCGGCGTACTCCTTCTCCAGGCTCTCGATGGACTCATTGAGGTCCGCCAGGCGTTTCTTGCTCGCCTCGTCCGACTCGTGCTTGAGCGCTTCCGCTTCCATCTTGAACTGAATCAGGCGGCGTTCCAGTCGGTCCATGGCTTCGGGCTTGGAGTCCATCTCCATGCGGATACGGCTGGCGGCCTCGTCGATCAGGTCGATGGCCTTGTCCGGAAGCTGCCGGTCCGTGATGTAGCGGTGGGACAACCGTGCGGCGGCGACGATGGCCGGGTCGGTGATGTCCACCGCGTGGTGCAGCTCGTAGCGCTCCTTGAGACCACGCAGAATGGCAATGGAATCCTCGACGCTCGGTTCGTCCACCAGCACCTTCTGGAAGCGACGCTCGAGCGCCGCATCCTTTTCGATGTACTGGCGGTACTCGTCCAGGGTCGTGGCGCCCACGCAGTGCAGCTCCCCACGGGCCAGCGCCGGCTTCAACATGTTGCCGGCATCCATGGCGCCTTCCGCCTTACCGGCGCCCACCATGGTGTGCAGCTCGTCGATGAACAGAATGACGTTGCCTTCCTGCTTCGCGAGCTCGTTCAGCACGGCCTTCAGACGTTCCTCGAACTCGCCACGGAACTTGGCGCCGGCGATCAGGGCGCCCATGTCGAGCGCCAGAATCCGCTTGTTCTTCAGGCCTTCGGGGACCTCGCCATTGAGAATCCGCTGCGCCAGGCCCTCGACGATGGCCGTCTTTCCGACGCCCGGCTCGCCGATCAGCACCGGATTGTTCTTCGTGCGGCGCTGCAGCACCTGGATCGTACGGCGGATCTCGTCGTCCCGTCCGATGACCGGATCGAGCTTGCCCGCCTCGGCCCGCTCGGTGAGGTCCACCGTGTATTTCTCCAGCGCCTCACGCGTGTCTTCCGCGTTCGGTTCGTTGATCGTCTCGCCGTCTCTGGACATTCTGATCGCCTCCTCGAGCGATTGGTCGTTCACCCCGCAGGACCGGAGCAGCTCGCCCACGATCGGGTCACTCATCATGGAAAGCAGCACCTGCTCGGAAGAGAGGTAGCTGTCGCCGGCCTTCTGCGCGTTACGGTCCGCCAGGTTGAACACCCGTACGAACGCCTGGGAAGGTGCAATCTCCCCCGTCGGCTTGCTCAGCGTCGCGAGTCGGTCGAGCTGGGCCTCCACCTCCGCCCGCAGCTTGGGCAGATTGGCCCCGGCACTGCCGAGCAGCGCGGCAACGGCACCGGGTTTCTGCTCCAGCATGACGGCGAACAGGTGAATGGGTTCCAGCGCCGTGTGGTCCCTGCCGATGGCAAGTGACTGGGCGTCTCCGATCGCTTCCTGCAAACGGCTGGTCATCTTGTCCGGTCGCATGATCTCTCTCAACTTGGCTGACTATTGCTACAATGTGGGCGATTCTCGAAAATTCAACGAGGCATTGCCCTGCGTCCGAGCCCTGGCGGGACGAAGCACCCAGGCCGATCATTCTGCAACATCGATGGAGAGAAGAGAGCATCCCCGTATCCAGCTGCCCCTGCTGGTCGAGCTCAGGCACCCCTCCATCGGGCGGCGGAGCTGCGTGGTCCGCGACATCTCCGAAGGCGGCGTCTTCGTGCAGATCAGCGACACCGGGCTGCGGGTGGGCGCCAAGCTCAAGCTGACCCTGCAGAACCCGACTACCCTCGACGCCCAGCCGACCCCGACGGTCGAGATGGAGGTCAAGCGCGTGGAGCCGGACGGCCTGGGTTGCGCGTTCGTCAACCGGACGAGCCGACATCTCTGGGCGAGCGTGCAGCGTCTGCGCAACGAGCTCGCCGTGGGCAGAGACTACTTTCAGCTGCACATCGCGGCCGTGGTGTTCAACGAGGTCGGGCGTCTGCTGATCGTCCAGCAGAACGGGCGCTGGACTTTTCCAGGCATCTTTCTCGTGGTCGGAGAGCGCTGGCGCGACCGGCTCTCGGCAATGCTGAAGCAGCGCTTCTCCATCTCCGTCGCCCCGGAGGCGATGTCCGTGCTCGCCATGGAAACCGAAGCCGCCACCGAGATCCCGGAGGCCGCCGTAGCCAAGGTGTTCGCGATCATGTGCGCCGACGCCGGTGACTTCGAGTTCAAACCGGGAGAACGTTACAAATCGAGCCGCTGGCTGCAGAATCCGCGGATGATCGACGAGCTCACCTTCGCCGACGACCTGGCCCGCCGCCTCGCCGCGGACGCGTTCCGCTGGCACAGCGATGGAGGGCACGCGCCATGATCGCCTGCCGCTACGACCAGGACGACACCAGCGCCTGCATCGTTCTCCGGCCCAACCGATCCTGGACCTGGCGCGCGAACCTCTATTTCATCGGCACCCTGATGACCGTCTCGCTCATCATGGCGGCCGTATTCACATCCAGGGGCTTCTGGATGATCCTGCCGTTCACGATTCTCGAGATCGGGGTGCTCACCGCCTGCCTCTACTACTGTGTGCGCCGGACCCACACCACCGAGGTGCTGCGTCTCAATCGTGAGGCCCTGATCTTCGAGCGCGGCGTCAACCGGGCGACCGTGCGGCTCGAGTTCGAACGCTACTTCACGCGCTTCTTCGTCGAACCCGCCCGGCATCCCTGGTACCGCAAGCGGATCGAGCTCAAGTGCCGGGACCGGGCACTCGAGGTGGGTGAGTTTCTCGCCGATGAGGAGAAGGACGAGCTGGTCCGCGAGCTGCGCAGCATCATTCACAAGCTGGATTCGAGCCCACCCCCGCTAAAGGCGGCGTAAGCGGGCACGATACCCCGCGCCAGTACGCCGGCCGGTACCGACGCCAACGCCGCACACCTTCCGGTCGGCTGCTCGAGAAGCGCAGCGCCCCTTCGCGACCGGTGACGTAGACCCTGGCGCCGATTCCGGCATAGCGGGCGAGCACGTCGGGGTGCGGATGCCCGTAACGGCTGCGACGGTCGGTGCTCACGAAGACGATCTCCGGCCGCGTTCGGGACACGAATCCCGCGGAAGACGACGTCGCGGAGCCGTGATGCGGTGCCAGCAGCACCGTCACCGGTAGCACGTGCAGACGGCGCTCGACGCGCGCCGAAATGTCCCCTGCAAGCAGCGCCCGGGCGTCGGGGGTCTCGATGAGCAGCACGCAGGACCCGTCGTTGTCGCTTCCGCGCCAGCCCACCGGCGGGTGCAGGAAGCGAAAAGTGACACCATCCCACTGCCAGCGCTCACCCGAGCGGCAGCGGCGATCCGCCGCGCGCTCGCGCCCCGGGGGCAGCGCGAAAGACCGCCAGACAGCTTCCGGAGCGAGTGATCGAATGACCGCGCGGGCGCCGCCCGCGTGATCCACGTCATCGTGACTGATCACCAGGGCATCCAGATGCTGGCGACGGTCGAGCCGGAAGCTGGGCAGCACCGCAGCCGAGCCGAGATCGAAACCGGAGGGATACGCCGGACCGGCATCGAAGATCAGCCGGTGCCGCCGCGTGTCGACCAGCACTGCCGTGCCCTGCCCTACATCCAGCGCGGTCAGCCTGAACTCACCCTCCCGGGGCGCCGGTCCGTCGGGCAGAACAAGGAGCCACCAGAGTGCAACCAGGCCGAGACCCGATCGCCACCCCGGGACGCCGCCAAGCAGCAGCATCGATGCGCCGATCCCCACCCACTCGAGGGTAGAGACGCCCATCGCAGCGCCCGGCACGTCACCACCGGATTCGATGCCCGCCATCACCGTACCGAGCAGGGCGTCCGCAACCCGAAGAAACATCCAGGCCGGGTCAGGCAGCCAGAAGGCCAGCGCGGCGGCCAGCAGTACCAGAGGCAGCACCGCCAGCGTCACCACCGGCACGGCCAGCGCGTTCACGACCGGGCTGATCAGCGGCACGCTGGCACCCGCCGACGCCAGCATTGGCGACAGCGCGATGAACAGCACTGCCTGCACCTGCAGCAACGCCCAACCCCGGCGGGTCATGCCGCCCAGGCCCGGGACGGCCGGATGACAGCGGGGCTGAAAGAACAGTACCAGCGCGAGCACGGCGCCGAAGGACAGCCGGAAGCCCTGCTGGTGCACCGCCAGCGGATTCAGTACCAGGATGCACCCGAGGGCGACGAGCACCACCCGGAACGGGGACACGGTTCGGCCACTGGCGAGCACGACGAGCGTAGCGGCGGTCATCAGCCATGCCCGCAGCGCGGGTACACCGCTACCGGAGAGCAGCACGTAGGCCCCGCTGCCGACGAGCGCGAGCAGACCGGCGAGTCGCCGGCTCCCACCGAACAGGAGCAGCGGCGGGCACAGCCGCCCCAGGCCGCGCCCGAGAAAGTACAGGCAACCTCCGATCACGCCCACGTGGAGTCCGGAAACCACGAGCAAGTGAACGGTTCCACTGTCTCGCAGAGCCTGCCACTGGCTGCTGCTGATCTGTGAATCGTCGCCGATCATCAACGCGAGCAGCACCGCAGCATTCTCGGGCGCCCTGTTCTCGACCCAGCTTTTCAGGGCCCGACGCGACCGGTCCAGGATGGAATCGGCCACCGTGCCCCCGAGCCGCCGGGCGTGGCTGACATAGCCGGTACCCTCCAGACCCTCGCCGAGCAGCCAACGCTCGTAGTCGAAGCCGGCAGGATTCGCATAGCTCCAGGACGGTCGAAGACGGCCGTCGGCCTGCCAGCGCTGGCCCCGCGACAGCCCTGGCGGGTCGTACCAGGAAAGACGCACCTCGTGCGAGCCGAACGTCGGGCAGTCCTCGTCCGGAGTGCCCGTGACTCGGGCCCGGAATCTGGCCACACGGCCGAACTCGCCCTCCTCGATCGTCGGCGCATCCAGAATCTCCAGGTCGAACGTGCGCGCGGTGGCATCGGCACAGGGCGGCACGCGGTGCTCGAGCACCTGGGACACCCGGTGATGGGCCCAGACATAGCCGAGTACCGCGGCGGCAAGCACCGGCACCGAGAAGGTGAGCAACCGGTATCCGGCCGCGCCTGCGCCGAGACCCCGGCGCCAGGCGTCGAGCGCCGGCCAGGCAGACACCATCCACGCGATCGTAGCGAGCCCCGCCACCTCGCTGCGCCAGGCCGGCCAGGCGAACGGCAGACCGAGGCTCGACAGCCCCGCAATCGCCGCCGGCAGCAGCCACGGCGCGGCGTTCGGCCCCTGCGGCAAGGGTGCAGGCCCGGCGCGTCCGTATCGTGCAGCAGGACCGCGTTCATAGGCGGGTGACGCCTTCGGGTGCATAATCGCGTGATGCCACGGAAGTTCCTGCGACGGTATCTGCCCGACCCAGCGGAGGTCAGTGGGAATCCCGCCCTGCGACCCGTGGGCAGATGGCTGAAGAATCCGGAGATCTGGCACATGCACCGGCGCTCGATTGCCGGCGCCACCTTCATCGGGCTGTTCTGTGCCTTCCTGCCCTTCCCGTTCCAGATGCTGATTGCCGCGGTGCTCGCCATTCTCACGCGCTGCAACCTGCCGCTGTCGGTGGCCCTGGTGTGGGTGAGCAATCCCATCACCATCCCGCCGATGTTCTACTTCACCTATCGGCTCGGCGCCTGGCTCCTGAACATGCAGGTCTCAGTGGATCGCGTGCACCTCTCCTGGGACTGGCTGATCGCCAACCTGGGAGAGATCGGCTATCCGCTGATCTTCGGTTCCCTGCTCTGCGGGTGGGTTGCCGGGGTGACCGGATTCGTTCTGGTGCGTCTGCTCTGGCGGCTGCACGTGATCAGCCGCTGGCGCAATCGTAAGGCACGGCGTCTCGCCCGCCGGACGGCGAGCACGGTCGAATCTCAGTAATGCAGACCCTCGATCGGGTTCAGACGCGCGGCGCGACGCGCCGGCAGCCATGCGGAAAAGAGGCAGAGCAGGCCTGAGAGTGCTGCGATGATCACCAGGTCCCCACCCTGCACGAGCACGGGCACCTTCACGAAGTAGGTGCCGTCGAGCAGACCGAAGCCGAACCAGTCCTTCATCCAGGCGACGATGTCGGAGATCCGCTGCGCGACCAGCACGCCGGAGAGCAGCCCCACGATGATGCCCGCACCCGAGATCAGCAGGCCCTGATAGAGGAAGGCCTGCAGAATCGTGCCGCCTTCGGCGCCCATGGTCCGGAGGATCGCAATGTCGGAGCGCTTGTCGGTGACCACCATCATCTGCCCGGACACGATGTTGAATGCGGCCACGGCCACCACCATCAGCAGGATGAGAAACATCAGCACCTTCTCCAGGCGCACGGCCGAGAACAGCTCGCCATAGTTGTCCGCCCAGGTTTCCACCGACATCCCGGGAAAGCGGGACTCGAGCGCGCGGGCAACGCGCTGCACCAGGAGCGGATCCGTCAGCGTCAGCCGAACACCGGCGCTACCGACGGTCGACAGGTCGCTGACCGGGAAGTCCTCCAGCGCCATCACCGCGAGCATGTAGTCGAGCTCGGCCCCGATCTCGAACGTGCCTACCAGCCGATAGGGCTCGAGACGCGGCTGCACGCCGCCCGGGCCCGGCTCGGAGACGATGAGAACCACCGAATCGCCGGGGATGAGACCGAGCCGCGCTGCCAGGGGCGCGCCCAGCACGATCTCGTGCCCCGGTCCGGCCAGATCCGCCAGGTCCCCTTCCACCATGTCCCCGGAGAAGGCCGCCCGGGCGCGCGGATCGCCAGGATCGAGTCCATACACCGAGACCGGATTGACGGCACCGTTGTGGGTCAGCATGCCGGCGCCGACGAAGAAGTCGTAGCCCGATGCCACGCCGTCCACGGCGAGCACCTCCGGCGTCCTCGGGTCCGCCATGGTCAGCCCTGGCAGCAGGATGTGCGGCACCGTACCCAGGATGCGCGTCTTGAGCTCCCTGTCGAAGCCGTTCATCACCGACACCACGACGGTGAGCACGAGGACGCCGAGGGTCAGCCCGGCGAGCGATACCCAGGTGATGAAAGCGGCAAACTGCTTGCGTCGGGTCTTCAGGTAACGCGTGGCGAGAAGCCAGGCGACGCTCGCACTCATCGCACGACACCCTCTTCCAGAGTGAGGATCCGGTCGACCCCTTCGAGCATTTCGACGTCGTGCGTCACCACCACGAAGCTGATCCCCCGTTCCTCGGACAGCTCGCAGATCAGCCGGAAGACCCCCTCGGCATTGTCCCGGTCCAGGTTGCCGGTGGGCTCGTCGGCCAGCACCACGTCCGGTGACGTGACCAGGGCCCGGGCCACAGCAACGCGCTGCCTCTCACCGCCGGACAGGGCCGCCGGCCGATGGGTCAGCCGCTCAGCGAGCCCCACCCGAGCGAGCAGCTCGCTCGCGGCTTGGCGTGCGGCGGCCGCTTTCATGCCGCCCAGCCGAAGCGGCATCGCCACGTTCTCCTCCGCGCTGAACTCCGGCAGCAGGTGATGAAACTGATAGACGAACCCCATGTGCGCATTGCGCAGCGCCGCGCGACCGGCGGCGTCGGCAGCGGTCAGGTTGTGGCCGGCGACCCAGACCTCGCCTTCGTCCGGCTCGTCGAGCCCCGCGAGCAGGTGCAGGAGGGTGCTCTTGCCGGCGCCCGATCGTCCGATGATGGCAACGCGCTCGCCGGGGCCGATCGCGAAGTCGACGCCGGCCAGCACCGGCACCGACTGGTTTCCCTGCCGGTACGCCTTCTTCAGCCCGACGGCCTTCAGGACGTCACTCATGGGCGAGAACCTCCGAAGGTTGCAGGCGAACGGCCCGCCACGCCGGATAGAGCGTGCTCAGCATGGCGAGCGCCAGGGCGGTCGCGGAGATTCCCAGGAGATCGCCCGGGCGTATCTGCACCGGCAGATAGTTCACGAAGTACTGGCTCATGAGCTCCACCGAGAACGTGTCGCTTACCCAGAGATACAGCCCCGGCAGCCCGAGCGCAACAAGACAACCCACGGCAAGACCCGCGGCGATGCCGACGACCCCCAGCGCCGTTCCGAGGAACAGGAAACCCAGCACCACCGTCCCGCTGTCGCTGCCCAGCGTGCGCAGAATCGCGATGTCGCCCCGGCGCTGGTCCACCACCATGACCAGCGTGGAGACCAGGTTGAACGCGGCAACGGCCACCAGGAAAGACAGGAGGACGAACATGGTGGTCTTCTGAACGCCGATGGCGTGGTAAATGGTGCCGTGCGTGCGCATCCACGTTCGCGGAAAGACCCGCTCCGGTCCCAGGCTCGCGACCGCCGCGCGCGCCACCTCGTCCACCCGGAACAGGTCGTCCACTCGCACCACGTATCCCTGCACGCGGTTTCCCAGTCGGAACAGGCGCCTCGCGTCCTGTGCGTTCACGTAGACCGCCCGCGCATCGATCTCCGAGCGGGACCGGACGACACCGGTGACGGTGAAGCGTTTCTGACGTGGAAAGAGACCGGCCGGAGTGACCGTTGCGGTCGGCAGCACCAGCGTCACGGAGTCGCCGATACCGACGCCGAGCTGACGCGCGACGCCGGCACCGAGCAGAACCTGGAAAGCCCCCGGATCGAGGCTGGCGCTGCCCTCCACGTACTTGTAGACGTCCGAGACCGCAGCGAAGCTCTGATCGATTCCGGTGATCACCACGCCGGCGACCCGGTCGGGTACTGCCGCGAGCCCCGCTTCCTGAAGGAGAGGCACCGCACCCTCCACTTCCGGCAGCGCCCTGAGGGTGGCCAGATCCGAAGGATCTGCAGCGAATGGCGATCGGGCATACAGCGTCAGGTGGGGGAGCATGCCGAGCACGCGATTCTCGAGCTCCCGTTCCATGCCGTTGATGACGGAGATCACCACCACCAGGACGGCGACGCTCAGCGCGAGCCCGGCCACCGCGATGAAGCTGATGAAGGAAATGGCGCTCCTGCGTGACAACGCGTAGCGCACGCCGAGGTCCAGGGCAACCGCTCTGGTCACGACGGGAACCGTGATATCGCGTTGTCGGTGGGCCGTGTCAGACGGTCAGTCGTCCGCCCGGTAGAAGAGCGCGCGGCCGCGGACGTTCCGGGCATTGCTCTCGCAGCGGTCCGGATTACCGCCACACACCTCGCAGGAGGTATCCATGCCCAGCGCCTTCATACCGCCGCAGCTGCCGCTGATCGGCTTGCGGCCGAACAGCACGCCGATCGCCATCCCGGCGACCATCAGGAGCATGATCAGGAATGCGAGCAGGATCGTCGTCATTGCTGCGTTTCCAGATAATTCCGCATCGCCGGAGTATAACGCTCTTCGAAGCCGCCCGCCCGTCGGATGATGAACACCGCCGCGAGCCCTTCCCGTTCCGCGAGCTGCGGTCCGGCATCCGGTCCAAGCACGTCGAGTGCCGTCGCCAGCCCATCGGCCCACATGGTGGACGCGTGCAGAACGGACACCGACGCGAGGTCGTGCTCGATCGGGTGACCGGTCCGGGGATCGATGGTGTGCGACACCCGGTGGCGGCCCTGATCGAGGTCGAGAAAGTTCCGGTAGTCCCCGGATGTCGCGATGGCCATACCGGACAGCGGAACCACCCGCTCCACCCCACCGATCCGGCTCGGATCCGGTACCTCGATGCCCACCCGCCACGTCGACCCGGAGGGATTCAGCCCCCTGGCCGCGACCTCACCACCGATGTCGACCAGCAGATCCGGGCACCCCGCGAGGACAAGCTGATCGACCACACGGTCGACACCGTATCCCTTGGCGATGGCCGAGAGATCGACGTAGACGGCCGTGTCCTTCTTCAGCGCGCCGGCGCCGGTGTCGATCAGCAGGTGAGCGCTGCCCACCCGGGCGAGCGCCTCGCGCACTGCGGCCGGTTCCGGGCTCTCGGTGATCGCGCCGTCCGGTCCGAATCCCCAGAGATTGACAAGCGGTCCCACGGTAACGTCGAAGGCTCCTCCGGAAAGCCGGGAGATCTCGGCGGCCACGCTGATCACCTCGATCAGCTCCGGGGAGGCGGGCTGCCACACCCCGACGGGCGCATCGTTGAACCGGCTGAGCTCCGAATCCGGAAGATAGGTGGACATCCGGCCGTTCACCTCGGACACGGTCTGCTCCACCCGAGCCCGTACCCCGTCTGCCGCGATCCCCGGGCAGCGCGCCGTGACCCGGTAGTAGGTACCCATGGTGGCGCCCTGCAGCTTGACGTAGCCGCCACCCTCCCCCGAGCAGGCGGACAGAGCCAGACCCAGGAGGATCAGCATCCCGGCAAGTGCTGCTCGGCGATTTCTTCTGCGCTGATTCATGCATCCGCCCCCGACCCGAGAAGAGCGCCACCTGACCCGCGCGGCGCCGCTATGCCATCACGCCCGAATCGCGCAGAATAGGCCGCGCCCGGGCGGGCCGGACTATAGCACCGGTGGCAGCCTCAGAGCGGGCACCACCCGGACCGAGGACCCGATACAGAGCACATGGCTTCTCTCCTGCTGCTGCGTCACGGGCGCATCCGCGCCAACCGTCAGGGCCGCTGGCACGGCTCTACCGACAGTCCCCTGGACTGGCGGGGGCGGCGCCAGGTGAGCCGCACCGCCCGGCATATCGCCAGAGCGCACCCCGACCTGACCGCCATCTACACGAGCCCGCTCGGGCGTTGCGTCGAGACTGCCCGTGTGGTGGGCCAGCAGCTCGACCTCACGCCCGTGGTCACGGCCGATCTCCGGGAGTACGCCATCGGAGACTGGGAAGACCTGCCGTTCAGGGAGCTGGCCGAGATGCACGGTTTCTTCGAGCGGGTCGCCAGGGAACCGGCGTTCGCCCCACCCGGCGGCGATTCGCTGATCGACGTCGCGAGTCGCACGGTGGCAGCGCTCCGCTCGATTCACGACGCGCACGGGCCGGAAGAGCGGGTCCTGCTGGTTGGTCACGGGGCCGCGTTCGGCGTCGCGCTCGGCAGCCTGCTCTCCGGCGACCCGACCCGCTGGACGGATTTTCAGGTGGCGAACTGCAGCCTCACGGAACTGATGCTTTCTCCTGCGCCCTACGTTAACTTCTTCAACTCCACACAGCATCTGTAGGACCGCGGCTCCGGCGCGACGCAAGACCGGGTCCGCGGTGCAAAGAAGGTCCGCGGAGGAGAGAGATGACCGAATACTGCCTGGTAGACAAATCCGACCACGTGATGACGGTGACGCTGAACCGGCCCGACCGTCTGAATGCCCTGCACCCGCCCGCCAATGCCGAGCTGGGCGAGGTGTTCGACGAGTTCGCTGCCGATGACGACCTCTGGGTCGCCGTGATCACGGGCAGCGGGCGCGGTTTCAGCGCCGGCAACGACCTCCGCTACCAGGCGGAAGGCGGTGAGCGGGTACCCACACCGCGCGGTTTTGCGGGGCTGACGTCGCGCTTCGACCTCACCAAGCCGGTGATCGCCGCGGTCAACGGGGTTGCTATGGGTGGCGGGTTCGAGATCGCGCTGGCCTGCGACCTCATCATCGCTTCCGACAAGGCCGTGTTTGCCCTGCCCGAGCCGAAAGTGGGTCTCGCTGCGCTGGCCGGCGGGCTCAACCGGCTGCCCCGACAGATCGGTGCGAAGCGGGCCCTGGGCATGATTCTCACAGGGCGCCACGTGAGCGCGGAGGAAGGCAGAGAGCTCGGCTTCGTGAACGAGGTGGTGCCTCACGACGAGCTGATGAACGCTACCCGGCGCTGGGTGGACCAGATACTGGCCTGCGCGCCGCTGTCGATCCGCGCCAGCAAGGATGTGGTTTACCGGTCGCTGTCCATGGGATCCCTGGAGGAGTCCATGAAAGCTCAGTACGACTCGGTGAAGGCGATGGTCAAGAGCGAAGATTTCGTGGAAGGACCGAAAGCGTTCGCCGAGAAGCGGGCGCCGAACTGGCAGGGACGCTGACCGTCCCGCGGGCGCCCGCGGCTGGCCGATCGCTCAGCGTGCGCCCGCCAGAGCCGTGCCGATGGCCTCGGCAACGATCGCTACGGCGAGGCAGACGTCGTTGAGCGCCTCGTCTTCCCCGCGCAGCGTCATCTCCGCTACGATCTCGCCTCGTGGAATCACCACGTGCAGCAGGTCCGGGGTGGTCGTGAACTGCTCCGGATAGTTTCTTGCGACTGGATGACTCATTAGGGCTCCCCAACACTCGACTCTGACCCCCGCGTCCAATCAGGTTCCGTGCCAGATACGGCTCTCGGCACACAACCTGCTGTTTTAACAGCGATTTTCTGATCGATGGCGGGCCCGGGCGGCCCCCCGCCCGGGTGCCGCAGAACCGCGGAATCTGACCCTGTCCGCGCATCCCCGTGGCAACCGGCGGGCTTCGGCGCTATAAAGTCCTCCCCTTGGAACACGGGAGCCCGGAGCGTTGGCACTGAAAATCGGATACAAGGCGCTGCTCGCCGCCGCGGAAGCGGAGATCGAAACCATCGGACCGGACGAGGCGGTCGCTCTGCTCGACGACGAGTCCGTTCAGTTCGTGGACATCCGGGATGTCCGCGAGCTACAGCGGGAGGGCAAGATTCCGGGGGCGTTTCATGCAACGCGCGGCATGCTCGAGTTCTGGATCGACCCGGAGAGCCCGTACTACAAGGACGTCTTCGGCTCGGGCAAGCGGTTTGTCTTCTACTGCCAGAGCGGCTGGCGCTCCGCGCTCGCCACCCAGACCGTGCATCGCATGGGGCTCGCCAACGTCTGCCACGTTGGCGGAGGCTTCCGCGCCTGGGCCGATGCCGGCCACCCGGTCGAAACGGTGGAGCGCAAACGCTGACTCAGAACGTTACGCTGACCTTGAGCTCCGTTCCCCAGTCCGGCGCATCTGCGGTCAAGCCCACAGGTACGCCGAGCTTCAGCTCGATGACCTTTCCCGCTCTGAGAAACACCTCCGGCACCACCGACGCGGCCACGTAGTCGTTCACAATGTTCGTAGTGAGTTCCACCGCGGGCGACAGCCGACCCCGTCGCGTGCCGATCCAGGCAGCGTTCAGCTGGGTCAGAATGAACGAGTCGTGATACAGGCTGGACGGGTTCAGGTCGTCACTCACCTCGTAGGAGCGAACCTCTGCATTCAGCAGCACGGTGCCGCCCCGGGCGAGCAGGCGGTCGTAGCGCACGCCGGCGTGAATGCTGCGGCCCTGGTGGTTGTACCAGTCGTATGTCGAGGTCTCGAGGCGGGCGACCCGCCAGCCGGCTCCGAGGAAATAGCCGAACCGGTTCGGGCCGCCATCGGTGCCCACCAGCTGGTGTTCGAAGAAGATCGTGCCGAACTGGAACGTCCCACCCCACCCTTTCAGATCCGTCGGCTCGCCGCTGTCGAGCAGCTGACCCCTGGCATCGGTGCGCACGGGCAGCAGGAAACGAAGCTGCATGGAATCGTTCAGAGGCAACGTGAAATCTGCGCCGGCGGTCCAGCCTTTGAAATCTTTCGCCTCCTGGAGGTCCAGGCCATCGTAATACTGCCAGTACAGGTCCATGTTGAAGCTGCTGGTCGTGGTCGCCGGTCTGGCGTACAGCGGCCGCTGGAGCGGCTCCGCCGCGGCGCCCGCGCCGAAGGTGAGCAGAGCGCTCAGAATCGCGACAGGCAGAGCGAACGGGTGCCGGCTGCGACGGCCGGAACACCGACGGGGGGAAGCGAGTAACTGCATGTGAGCTCCTGAGGAAAGGCGCGGGCGGATTGTTCCAATCCCGACCCCTGTGCACAAGCTGCTTGCTCGGGTGTGCAAACGGGGTCTCGTCCTACCCGGCCCGGCGCGCGTCCTCGCCGCGCCGTCCGGCGGCGCAGTCGCGGATGTAGTGGTCGACCCCGCGCACGGCCGTTCGCCTGGCCAGGGTCATCAGCACCTTCCGGCGCGCGGCGAGCGGCACGGTTCGGAAGTAGCGGTCCCAGAACCAGTGACGATCCCGCTGGCTCATGTCATCCGTATGCCGGTCGAGCGCACTCAGATCGGCGATGGTCGCGCGCTGCATGCGCCGGGTCCGGGTAGCCTTCTCCAGATCGATGAAGGCGCACTGCCAGTCGTCCCCGGAGCGGCGTACCAGGATGTGGTGTCCGTAGAGACAGTTGTGCCTGTATCCCTGCTCGTGAATGCGACGCACCTCGTCCGCGAGGCGCCACCAGAGTGCGCGTCGATCGTCTCCCTGGATGCCGCTGCGCAGCACCTCGGGCAGTCCGGTCAGATCGTCCAGCGCGGCGGTAACCAGCAGCCCCCGGGAATGGGCGCCCCCATCGACGCCCAGGCAGATCGGTTCCGCCGTGCCGACGCCGAAGGAACGGAAGTCGAGCCCCATCTGCCATTCCCGCACCACCGTCGGCCGGCGCTTCAGACCGGCGCGCCAGTCCCGGTAATCGTGGTCCTGCTGGCGCTTGAGGTAGAACGCGGCACCGTCCGGTGACACAAGGCGCACCACGGAACTCCAGCCGCCACGGCGCACGTTCGCGGGCTCCACGGTGTCGGCCTCGAGCGACCAGATCGCCTCGAAGTCCTCCCAGCCCCAGGCCGTGAATCGCGATCGCCACTCGGCGCTGGTGAAGGTGAGCGCGCTCACCGGGTCGGCCGCACCATCAGCTGGAGCATCCCAGCAGGTAGTAACGCCATTGCGAGTAGCCGGGTATCAGATCGAAGTGGCGTATGGGCGTCAGCCCGGCAGCCGCGAAATCGGCGGCCAGCGCCTCACGCGACACGACATGACGATTCTGATAGCGGCGGTCGGGACGCCTGGCCTCGAGCCGGCGGCGGCGCCAGGCCTTGAAGTTACCGTCCGTCCACAACGAGACGATCACGTAACGCCGCGCGACACGCGCGAGCTCGGTGAGCGCCAGCTGCCGCGACGTCGGCTCTCCGAAGTGATGGAGCAGACGCATGGAGACCACCGTGTCGAACGCCGCGTCGGCAAACGGAAGCGCCAGGACGCTCCCGGCGGCGAGACGCATCGCCGCCCCACCGGCGTGTGTTTCCATGGCAAAGCGCAGCATGGCGTGGCTCATGTCCAGGGCGTAGAGCTCCCCGGCGCGTCCGGCAAGGGTGTCCCAGAATCTGCCCGGACCGCAGCCGATGTCGGCAATCGAGGCGTTCTCGCCGGTGAGCGACAGCGCGCGTGCGAGCAGGGTCTGCTCGCGGCGATCGTTCAGCCGACGGCTCAGGCTCGCACCGTGCTTGGCGGCATAGCGCTCCGGAAACGTCTGCTCGTGATACTTGCCGGAAAACTCCAAACCGCATCTGCCTCTGTTCGGTCGGGGCGCATCCTAGCGCATGGTGTACGGCCCCTGCCAGATCGCGCTCAGGCCGTGTAACCGCGGAACAGCCGGTAGAAGCTCTCGCGGGCACCTTGGGTGATCAGCTGTCCGTGCGCCATGCTGATCTGCGAGAAGGGTTTGGCCATGGCCCAGCGATAGAAAGCCGCCAGACTGTCACGGTCCCTGAGCAGAAAGACTCTCTGCAGTCGTGACTGGGCCGGCCGCCGCCACGTGCCGTTCAGCCGCATGATCAAGCGCTCGACGCCGCTGGCGTGCTGCAGGTTGAACAGGAGATCACACACCATCAGAAGCTCGCTTCCGTCGTGGTACATGACCAGCTCGTCCAGGCCGTCACGCAGGCGGACGGGCATCAGCTCGACGCCGGTCGCGAGCGTCAGCGGCGCCTCGACGCGCAACGCACGACGTGCAAAGCGTTCGCCGAGCCCCGCATCAGCGGCGGGCAGCAGCAGCTGCGCCTCGGTGCAGACGTCCATTGCGGTCCCGACAAACAGCGTGTGATGGCGATTCGGCGCAACGATGTAGCGCACACGACCGAGACCATCCAGGGCTTCGAGCGTTGCGTCGTCCAGCCCGACGGGGGCGTACAGCAGAAGCTCGCCGGGGGCAACTCTGAGGACCACCATCCGGAGTGGCAGCCGGGTGCGACGACCGTACACCAGATCCCGATCCGCGACCCAGGCGCCGTCGCCCACGCGGCTGAGCTTGGGCCCAGCGAGGGGGGCCAGCACCGGTCGCTGCCGGGCGAGCGCACGGTTGACCGCCTCGAAGACGGCGCCCACGAATCAGAGCACCGTGAGCAACCGATCGCGCACGGGCGGTGTCGACCGGAGGCTGATGCCGCGCGCCGTGACGCCGGTGTTCATCAGGCGTCGAGGAAACCGTGGTCCCGCAGATACGCCATCAGTGCCTCGGCGGCCACTTCAGGCGTACTGTCGACGGTCCGGATCGTGATCTCCGGATGCTCGGGCAGCTCGTAATCCTGCTCCACGCCCGTGAAGTTGGCGATCTCTCCGGCTCTTGCCTTCCGGTAGAGACCCTTCGGGTCACGTGCCTCGCATACCTCGAGCGGCGTGTCCACGAACACCTCCACGAACTCGCCCGGCTCGAGCAGGTCACGCACCATTCGCCGTTCGCTCGCGAAAGGCGAGATGAAGGAAGCAATGGTGATCAGCCCCGCATCCACCATGAGCTTCGCCACCTCTCCCACGCGGCGGATGTTTTCCACCCGGTCCGCCTCCGTGAAACCGATGTCCCGGTTGAGGCCGTGCCGGACGTTGTCGCCGTCGAGGACGTACGTGTGCCGATGCTCGTCGTGGAGTCGGCTCTCCAGCAGGTTGGCGATGGTCGACTTGCCGGATCCCGACAGCCCCGTGAACCAGATCACGCAGGGCTTCTGGTGCTTCAGCGCGCTGCGATGCGCCTTGTCCACGCTGAGTGCCTGCCAGTGCACGTTGTCCGCACGGCGCAGCGAGAAGTCGAACAGCCCTGCCCCCACCGTGCTCAGCGACTGACGGTCGATGAGGATGAAGCTGCCCAGCACCTCATTGTCCGCAAAGGGCTCGAAGGCGATCCGATCCGAGAGGCTCAGATTGCCCACGCCGACCTCGTTGAGCTCGAGCGACCGCGCCGGCAGGCGCTCGAGCGTGTTGACGTTCACCTTGTGCTTGAGCTCGGTAACGACGCAGGGCACCGTGCGTGTCCCGGTCTTCAGGTAGTACTGGCGACCGGCAAACAGCTGATGATCGTGCATCCAGAGCAGGTGCACGGCGAATTGATCGGACACCTGGCACGGCGCCTGTGCCGCCGCGATCACGTCGCCGCGGCTGACGTCGATCTCGTCGGTGAGGACCAGGGTGACCGCTTCGCCCGGTCCGGCCTCGTCGAGATCGCCGTCATGGGTGACGATGCGGCTGATCCCGGAAGTCTGCCCCGACGGCAGCACGCGCACGCGATCGCCCGGGCGTACCGTGCCGCTTGCGATGCTGCCGCTGAATCCCCGGAAATCGAGATTGGGCCGGTTCACCCACTGCACCGCCATCCGGAATGGTCTCGTGGCGAGGTCCGAGTGAACCTGAACGGACTCCAGGAACCCGAGCAGCGTCGGTCCGTGGTACCAGGGCAGGTGCTCGCTCGGGTGCGTCACGTTGTCCCCGGTCAGCGCGGAGACCGGAATCGGGGTGACGTTCAGGTTGCCGAGCTCGTCTGCGAAGGCGGTGTATTCGGATACGATGCGGTCGAACACGGTCTGGTCGAAATCGACGAGATCCATCTTGTTCACGGCGAGCACCACCTCGCCGATGCCGAACAGCGAGATGATGTAGCTGTGCCGCTTGGTCTGGGTGAGCACGCCCTTGCGGGCATCCACCAGAATCACCGCGACGTCCGCATTCGATGCGCCGGTGGCCATGTTGCGCGTGTACTGCTCGTGTCCCGGTGTGTCCGCCACCACGAAGCGACGCTTGTCCGTCGCGAAGAAGCGGTAAGCGACGTCGATGGTGATGCCCTGCTCCCGTTCGGCGGCCAGGCCGTCCACCAGCAGAGCCAGATCGATGTTCTCGCCCTGAGTGCCCTGTCGACGGCTGTCCGCCTCGAGGGCCGCGAGCTGGTCCTCGAAGATGAGCTTCGAGTCGTACAGAAGCCGGCCGATGAGCGTGCTCTTGCCATCGTCCACGCTGCCGCAGGTCAGGAAGCGCAGCTCGGTCTTCTCCGCCTGATCGGCGAGATAGGCCTCGATGGCGGCGCCGGGTGCTGCTGCCGTGTCGCTCATCAGAAGTATCCCTCCTGCTTCTTCTTCTCCATGGACGCCGCCGCATCGTGGTCGATGGCGCGGCCCTGACGCTCGGAGGTGGTCGCCAGCAGCATCTCCTCGATGATGGCCGGAAGGTCGGCGGCGGCGCTCTCGATGGCGCCGGTGAGCGGATAGCAACCCAGGGTCCGGAAGCGCACCAGGCGCTCTTCCACCACCTCGCCCGGGGTCAGCTCGAGCCGGTCGTCGTCCACCATGATCAGCATGCCGTCGCGCTCCACGACCGGCCGCTTCCTGGCGAAGTACAGCGGCACGATGGGGATGTCCTCCTTGTGGATGTACTGCCAGATGTCCAGCTCGGTCCAGTTCGACAGGGGAAAGACCCGGATGGATTCACCTTTGCGGACCCGGCCGTTGTAAAGCTGCCAGAGCTCGGGGCGCTGATTCTTGGGATCCCAGCGATGCTGGGCATTGCGGAACGAGAAAACCCGCTCCTTGGCGCGCGACTTCTCCTCGTCTCGCCGCGCACCACCGAAGGCGGCATCGAATCCGTACTTGTGCAGAGCCTGCTTGAGCGCCTGAGTCTTCATGACGTCCGTGTGCACGCTCGACCCGTGGCTGAACGGTCCGACCCCTTGAGCGACGCCTTCCTCGTTGATGTGCACGATCAGGTCGATGCCAAGCTCGGCCGCACGCCGGTCGCGGAACTCGATCATCTCCCGGAACTTCCACGTGGTGTCCACGTGGAGCAGCGGAAACGGCGGCTTCGACGGGTAGAAGGCCTTCATGGCCAGATGCAGCATCACCGACGAGTCCTTACCGATCGAGTAAAGCATGACGGGACGCTCCGCCTCCGCCATGACCTCGCGCATGATATGAATGCTCTCGGCCTCGAGGCGTTCGAGGTGGGTGAGCTGCCTGGTCACTGGATACTCCGACTGCGGGGAACGAACGGCCGCCATTAGACGTTATGGGCTGACGGTCCTCAACTGGCGTGTTGTTAATTCGATATGCCTCTTTGTACACTCCCGGCGCCCCAGCCCGGGCCGGAGGCGCACACCGGCAACCGGCGCAAGGTGCCGGGAGGCCTGTTCCAATCTAAAATCTCAGCGAATAGATCCCTTTAACCAATTGAAATATAACAACTAGTGCGAGCCATCATTTATCTGCTCGCGTTCACCGGCGGGTTCGTCATCATGTCCCTGGAGCTCCTCGGCGGGCGGGTCCTCGCACCCTACTTCGGCTCGTCGATCTACGTCTGGGGCAGCATCATCACGGTGTTCATGCTCTCCCTCGCGCTCGGCTACCTCTTCGGCGGACGCCTGTCGCTGAACCGGCCCTCGCTGTCCCGGTTCGGCGTCATCTTCGCGGTTGCGGCAGTGCTGCTGTACCCGCTCGTCTACCTGGCGGAGCCGACCATGATCCGGATCTTCGAGGTGATCGAAGACCCCCGCTACGGCTCGCTCGTGGCCGCCAGCCTTCTGTTCATCCTGCCAACGGCGATCATGGGCATGATCTCGCCCTACTCGGTTCGGCTCCTCGTCGCGTCGACCCACGAATCCGGGCACGTGGCCGGCAGGCTCTACTTCGTCTCCACCATGGGCAGCGCCCTGGGTACACTGGCCACGTCGTTCTACTTTGTGCTGTGGTTCGAGATGAACACCATTCTTGCGTTGCTGGCGCTCGCACTGCTGCTCAGCGCCGCCATCGCGATCGTCGCCGGCAGGCTGCGGGGACCTGCCCCATGAGCCAGCTGAGATCAGGCGCGCTCCTTTCTCTCGCGCTCGGCCTGCTGTCCGTCGTGCTGCTGGCCGGGACGGCACCTGCCGATGCGCGCATCGTGCATCGGGAGCGGTCGCTGTACAGCACGATTCTGGTCGATCAGCGCGACAACCTGATCTGCCTTCAGTTCTCCGTGCGCCGGGACCAGCGCAATCAGTCCTGCATGGATCAGGACGACCCCAGGCACATGGTGTTCCCTTACGCGCGGATGATGATGCTGAGCCTGCTGCTGGTGCCGTCGCCCGGGCATGTTCTGGTCGTCGGGCTCGGTGGCGGCACGCTGCCGACCGCGCTGCACGAGCTGTATCCGGATGCCGAGATCGACGTGGTGGAGCTCGACCCGGCAGTCGAGACGGTGGCCGAGACGTACTTCGGCTTCACCGAGAGCGAGCGGTTGAAGGTGATCGTCCGGGACGCGCGTGTGTTCACCAAGCGCGCCCTGGCGAATGGCCGGAAGTACGACCTGATCATGCTCGACGCCTTCAACGGTGACTACATCCCGGAACACCTGATGACGCGCGAGTATCTGGAGGAGACCAAAGGCCTGCTGCGCCCCGGCGGGGTGGTCGCCGCCAACACGTTCGCCATCAGTGGGCTCTACGACCACGAGTCCACGACCTACCAGGCGGTATTCGGCAAGTTCTACAACGTTCGTACGCCGGAATCGGCCAACCGGATCATCATCGCAACGAACGGCGAGCTCCCGGCGCTCCCGGCCCTCGCGGCGGAATCCAGCACGCTCGCCAGACCGCTCAAGCCCTACGGAATACGCATCAGCGAGTACCTGCCCCGGTTCAGCACCGAGCCGGATTGGGACGAGAGCGCCCGAATCCTCACTGATCAGTACGCGCCGGCGAACCTCCTCGGCAACCAGTAGCGGCATCCCGTCGCGGGCACGCCGTTCAGGCCTTCTGCTGCCAGTACTCGTCCTTCAGCAGACGCTTGTACAGCTTGCCCGTCGGGTGACGCGGCAGCTCCTCCCGGAAGTCCACCGACCGTGGGCACTTGATGTGCGACAGTTTCGAGCGGCAGTAGTCCATCAGCTCGACCGCGAGCTCCGGGGTTGCGTCGGCCATGGTCTTCGGCTGCACGACGGCCTTGACCTCCTCGCCGAACTCCTCGTTGGGTACGCCGAACACGGCCACATCCATGACCGCCGGATGGGTGATGAGCACGTTCTCCGCCTCCTGCGGATAGATATTCACACCGCCGGAGATGATCATGAAGTGTTTTCTGTCGGTCAGGTACAGATAGCCGTCTGCGTCGACATAGCCGACGTCACCCAGCGTCGTCCAGCCCTGCGGGTGTCGTGATCCGGCGGTCTTCTCCTCGTCCTTGTAGTACTCGAACTCACCACCGCCGGACAGATAGATGGTGCCCGGCTCGCCCACCGGCAGCTCGTTACCGTCGTCATCACAGATGTGCACCTGACAGTTCAGCGGTCGACCGACCGATCCCTTGTGCGCCAGCCACTCCTCGGAGTTGAGCTGCACGAAGCCGTTGCCTTCCGTTCCAGCGTAATACTCGTAGAGCACAGGCCCCCACCACTCGATCATCTCTTCCTTGACGGGGATCGGGCACGGCGCCGCCGCATGAATCGCGCAGCGCAGCGACGACACGTCGTACTTCAGGCGCACCTCCTCCGGCAGCTTCAACATGCGAACGAACATGGTCGGTACCCACTGGCTGTGGGTGACCCGATAATCCTGAATGTACCTGAGCGCGAGCTCCGCCTCGAAGTGCTCCATCACCACCACCTGAACGCCGTGGCGCAACAGCCCCATGCTGAAACCCAGAGGGGCTGCGTGATACAGCGGCGCGGGCGACAGATAGATCGAGTCCTGGTCGGCGCCGTAGAGCGCGCTCATCAGGTTGAGGTCCGGGCCCTCCCCGTAAGGGTGTTCGGGCAGCGGCTTCTTCACTCCCTTCGGGTAGCCCGTCGTACCCGACGAATAGAGCATCGCCTGTCCCTCGGAGGGGTCCGCGATCGGCGTCGTCGGCATGTCCGCGATCGCCTCTTCCCAGGATTCAAAGCCATCGATCACCCCATCGAGCATGTAGCGCCCGATCAGGTTCGGCGTCTTGTCCACGAGCGGCGCAACCACGGCGCTGCGGGCGCGGGAGGTGATGAAGACCTTCGCTTCACAGTTGTCGACGATGTACTCCACTTCCTCCTGCTGCAGCCGCCAGCTGATCGCCGTGTAATACAGTCCCGCGCGCTGTGCCGCCCAGCAGATCTGGAAGAAGCACGGATGGTTCTCTAGGAGTACGGCGATGTGGTCGCCGCGCCCCAGCCCGAGCGCCCGGAAGAGGTGCGCACCCTGATTGGCGGCCGCCTCCAGCTCACCGAAGGTGATTCGCTCCCCGGTGTCCGCCATCACGTACGCGATCTTGTCCGGCGTGGCAGCCGCAACGATACCTGGATGCACTGATGCTCCCCCTGATCTGTCCTGTTCGAGTGTCTGGCCCCGCCGGCGCGCATCGGACGGCCGGATGCGGCAGCGGCGGCTGCCCGCGCGTCGAGCTATCCTGCGTCTTCCTCTTTGTTGCGCTCGTCGAGCTTGAGGGAAGCCGAGTTCATGCAATAGCGCAATCCGGTCGGCCGCGGTCCGTCCGGAAAAACGTGGCCAAGATGCGCTTCGCAGTTTGCGCACAGCACCTCGACCCGCTCCATCATCATGCTGCGGTCGACCTTGGTATCCACCACGTCCTCGCGGACCGGCGCATAGAAGCTCGGCCAGCCGGACCCCGAGTCGTACTTCGTCTGTGAGTCGAAGAGCTCCGTACCGCAGCCGCGGCACCGGTAGACACCAGGTGTCTTGGTATCCCAGTACTCACCGGTGAAGGCGCGCTCCGTGGCCGCCTCCCGCATGATGGCGTACTCCTCTTCTGAGAGCTCCGTACGCCACTCGTCGTCGCTTTTCGTCACTTTAGCCATTGCTGGACCCATTTCGTCAGTCAGTTTAGTTACAGTACCGATCGGTTGCCGCGATGGCGGGTACTGCTAAGATGCTCGCCCCCGAGGCCCGGATTGCGCGCTCGCGGCGCGCCTGCCGCGCCGCGGCAGGGCTGGGAAGCCCGAGGGCGGGCAGGCACGAGATTCTAGTATGGGGCTCGAGACAATGGAAACGAACCGACCGGACAACACCGTCACCCGCCTGCCACGCAGCGGCCGCGCGGCGCCCGCGCGGCAGATCCGGAAATCGAGCAAGCTCGCGGACGTCTGCTATGACATCCGCGGCCCGGTTCTGGCCGAGGCGCACCGGCTCGAGGAGGAAGGTCACCGGATCATCAAGCTGAACATCGGCAACCCGGCTCCCTTCGGTTTCGACGCGCCCGAAGAGATCCTCGTGGACGTGATCCACCACCTGCCGGAATCACAGGGCTACTGCGACTCGAAGGGTCTGTACAGCGCACGTAAGGCGATCATGCAGTACTGCCAGCAGATCCGCGTTCCCGGCGTCGAGATCGACGACATCTACATCGGCAACGGCGTCTCCGAGCTCGTGGTCATGAGCATGCAGGGGCTGCTCGAGAACGGCGACGAGGTGCTGATCCCGGCGCCTGACTATCCGCTCTGGACGGCCGCCACGTACCTCTCCGGGGGCCGTGCCCGGCACTACCGTTGCGACGAGAGCGCCGGCTGGACGCCCGACCTCGATCACCTGAAGAGCCTGATCACGCCCCGCACTCGGGCCCTGGTGATCATCAATCCGAACAACCCGACCGGCGCCGTCTACCCGAAGGCGGTCCTCGAGGAGCTGCTCGAGATCGCCCGTGAGCACGATCTGGTGGTGTTCGCCGACGAGATCTACGACAAGATCCTCTACGACAACCTGCACCACGTGCCCGTCGCGTCGCTGGCCGACGATCTGCTCATCCTGAGCATGAACGGCCTCTCCAAGACCTACCGCGTCGCCGGGTTCCGCACCGGCTGGATGGTGGTGAGCGGCGCCAAGCACCGTGCCCGCGACTTCATCGAAGGGCTCGACATTCTCGCGTCCATGCGCCTGTGCCCCAACGTGCCCACCCAGCATGCCATCCAGACCGCGCTCGGTGGCTACCAGAGCATCGTGGAATACCTGCAGCCCGGGGGCCGCCTGCGGGATCAGCGTGACTACGCATGGGAGCGGCTGAACGCGATGACGGGTATCTCCTGCGTCAAGCCCGGCGGCGCCCTCTACCTCTTCCCGAAGCTCGACACGGCGCGTTTCAACATCACGAACGACGAGCAGTTCGCCCTCGACCTGCTGCGCCAGGAAAAGGTCCTGGTGGTTCAGGGAACGGGCTTCAACTGGCCGGAGCCGGACCACTTCCGCATCGTCTTCCTGCCGCGGATGGAGGAACTGGAAGAGGCGCTGGACAGGATCGAACGTTTCTTCGAAGGCTACCGTCAGTAGCCGGGCCGGACGCCCGTGACCGACATCAACGTCGACGACTTCTTCAAGGACGCGGCGAAGACGCTGGTAGCCCTCTATGGGGTCTTCC